>JACMKV010000136.1 GCA_014379915.1 Burkholderiales bacterium | reverse complement strand
TCAGTTAGGGAAGCTTTGGACAGTGGTCCCTCATCGCCGTCATTCCCGCCCCCGATTAAAGCATTCGAGGGCAGGCTGCAGCGGGAATCAATAAGCTAGAAGAATCAGATGGTTAAGACAACGCTAGATTCCCGCGACCGGCTTACGGCCTGTCGGGACAAGCTTCGCGGGAAGGACGGCTTAATCAGAACCTCCTGGTGACGGTTTGTTAGGCGGGGGCGGTTCAAGCACCACCTTCCGCGACCAAAGCCTGCTTAAACCATCTCTTTGACCCTCGCTTATGAACATTTCCAGAGTTTGCGTTTTCGGCGGCAGTGGCTTCGTGGGCCGCCATATCGTCCACCAGCTCGCGACGCGCCGCCTCAAAGTCATCGTGCCGACGCGCAATCGCGAGCGCGCCAGGCATTTGCTCGTGCTGCCGATGGTCGACGTCGTAAACGCCGACGTGCACGACCAGCAAACGCTCGATAAGCTGACCGCCCGCTGCGACGCCGTGATCAACCTGATCGGCATCCTGCACGAAAGCCGCGAAGGCGCTTTCGAAGCTGCGCACGTCGGGTTGCCGCGCAAGATCGCCGCAGCCTGCGTCAAATCCGGTGTCGGCCGCCTGCTGCACATGAGCGCGTTGAATGCGAGCCCGAACGCGCCTAGCGAATATTTGCGCTCGAAGGGTCGCGGCGAAGCGCTGCTGCGCCGCGCCGCTGGCGCCAGTTCACAGTCGAGTCCGGGAAGCGGCGTCGGCGCCACGGTGTTTCGTCCATCCGTGATTTTTGGCCCGGGCGATAGCTTTCTGAACATGTTCGCGGCGCTGGCCAGGTGGTTACCGGTCATCGTGCTTGCCTGTCCGCGGGCACGCTTTCAGCCGGTATTCGTCGAAGACGTCGCGCGCGCTTTTGTGGAAAGCCTGTTCGTGCCCGCCGCGGCTGGCCACAGCTACGATCTGTGCGGCCCTGACGTTTATACGCTGCGCAAGCTTGTCGAATATGCGAGCCGCGCAGCCGGTCATCCGCGCCGCATCATTGGCCTCAATGACCGGCTCTCTTACTGGCAGGCGACGGCAATGGGATGGCTGCCGGTCAAACTGATGACGCGCGACAACTACCACTCGATGCAAATCGATAACGTCTGCGATGACGGAAGGCGCGGCGGCGCCGCCTGCGCTTTCCCGTTCGGCATAAAGCCGGCTTCGATCGAAGTTGTCGTGCCCGGCTATCTGCGCCCGCGCAAGTCCGATTACGACGACATGCGCTTGACAGCGGGACGTGGAACAAGCGGTCAGCGACGGTCGGATCGAGTCGATCAGAAGTGAAGGGGTTGCCATGAGTTGCCATGACACCTCCTATCCCGTCGCTTCTCGAAATCGGTTCATGACGCCAGTTTGTTTCAAGCTGCTGCGTGACGGGATGACCCACGCTGTCGTTTGATGCAGCTCTACGAAGTCGGCGGCGCCGTGCGGGACGAATTACTCGGTCTGCCGGTCAAGGATCGCGATTTGGTCGTCGTCGGCGCGACACCTGAGCAGATGATGCAACTCGGCTACAAGCCGGTCGGCAGAGATTTTCCGGTTTTTCTGCATCCCGAAACGCACGAGGAGCACGCGCTGGCGCGCACCGAACGCAAGACAGGGCCGGGCTACACAGGTTTTGTCGTGCATGCAGCGCCGGATGTCACGCTCGAACAGGATTTGCAGCGCCGCGATCTGACCATCAACGCGATCGCACGCGACGAAAGCGGCGCGCTGATCGATCCGTTCGGCGGCGTCGCCGATTTGCGCGCCGGGATTCTGCGCCACGTCAGCCCGGCCTTCGCCGAAGACCCGGTGCGCGTGCTGCGCGTTGCGCGCTTCGCCGCGCGCTTCGGTTTTGCCATTGCGCCGGAGACCGTGGCGCTGATGCGGCGGATGACAACGGCCGGTGAAGTCGATGCGCTGGTCGCGGAACGCGTCTGGCAGGAGTTGGCCAAGGGTCTGATGGAGCAAAAGCCCTCGCGCATGTTTGTGGCGTTACGCGACTGCGGCGCGCTGGAAAGGATCCTGCCCGAAGTCGATCGCTTGTTTGGCGTGCCGCAGCCGGCCAGGTATCACCCGGAAATCGATACCGGCATTCATGTGATGCAGGCCGTCGACTGCGCCGCCGCCCGAGGTCTGTCGTTGGCGGAACGCTTCGCCGCATTGACGCACGATCTCGGCAAGGGAACGACGCCGGTGGAAATCCTGCCGCGGCACATCGGCCATGAGGCGCGCGGCCTGAAACTGGTCGAGGAATTGTGCGCACGTCTGCGGGCGCCGAACGAGTGCCGCGACCTCGCGCGGCTAACCGCACTCCATCACGGCAACGCCCATCGCGCGCTCGAGTTGAAGCCTGCGACCATTCTGAAACTGCTCGAAGCGACCGATGCCTTCCGCAAGCCGCAGCGCTTTGCCCAGATGCTGCGGGTGTGCGAATGCGATTTTCGCGGCCGCGTCTCTGAAGTCAGCGGCAGCTCGAGCGCTAGTTCGGATGGCGCGGTCAGCCCGTACCCGCAAGCGATGCGCCTGGCACGCGCGCTGGTTGCCGCGCAAACTGTCGACTCGGGCGCCATCGCCGGGCAAGGCGAGCCTGCGACGATTCGCGAACGAATCCACGAGGCTCGTCTGACAGCGATACGCGCGGTTCTGGGCGATCTGCGGTGATGCTGATTTCCTGTTTGGGGGACAGTCTCCTGATCGAAGCCGCAGAGGTTCCTAAACTCTTACTCCCCCGCCGCGGCGAAATAATTGTTCAATTGACGAAGGCAGGCAAGGCAAAACAATCGGCATGACACCAGGCAACTCCTGTTTCTGGCGCGATCTCGGCGTCAATCTGAAAAGCGGCGTACGCCTCGCGGCGCTGATGGTTCGCCGCTTGAGGCTTGCCGATTTCCGTGTTTCGCCCGACCAGTTGATCGCGCTTGCGACCTTGCAGTTGACGCTCAATTTGCTGGTTAGCGTCGCTGCCAATGGCAGCGACGGCGTTT
This sequence comes from Burkholderiales bacterium, assembly GCA_014379915.1. Taxonomy (GTDB): domain Bacteria; phylum Pseudomonadota; class Gammaproteobacteria; order Burkholderiales; family JACMKV01; genus JACMKV01. The sequence continues at coordinate 8,479 of JACMKV010000136.1, read as the reverse complement.
TGAATCCGGCTGCACTGCCCGGTGAAATATTTTTTATCGCGCTGCTGTTGCTCGCCGGATATCTGATCGCGCGGCTGCAAGGCGATATGTCGCTCGCATTGGCGATTCCGGTTGTCGCGCTGACCACGGCGCCGGCCTTCACCGTGGCCTACCTCGGACTGGCGGCGGTCGCGGGAGGTGATGACGCAGGCGGGCTCGGCGCATCCATCGGCGACATCCTCGGCAACGTGCTGCCGTTCCCGATGCACGAAATCAACTCGGCGCTTTATACGGCGTACCTGGGCTGGGCGCTTGCGGTGACGATCGCCAGCGTGATTCTGGTCACCGGTTGGCATATGCCGAAAACGTTGCTGGCAGCGGCACTCATCGTCGGCCTCGGGATCATGCCACAGTGGTTTTTCCCGGCCGGCGAACTGTGGGTTGCGGCGGATGAGGAAATCCACGCCGGCCTGCCCTCGGTCGCGTCCGAAAATGTCCTCGAAGCGCAACCACGGCTACTCGGCGCCCAACTCGCCGCGCTGGCGCCGCAGCGCCCCGGCGTTACCGATCTGTACTTTGTCGGCTTCGCGCCGTACGCGAGTCAGGATGTGTTCATGAAAGAAACGCAGGCGGTGAAGAAGTTGTTCGACGAGCGTTTCGATACCGCCGGCCGCTCGATCGCGTTGATCAATAATGCGCGAACGCTGGCGCAAACACCGCTTGCGACGACCACGCACCTCGCCCGCACGCTGGAAGAAATTGCCGGGATCATGGATGCGGACGAAGACATGCTGTTCCTGTTCATCACGACTCACGGCTCGCAATTTCATGAGCTGCAAATTGAATTCGAGCCGCTGCAACTGAACCAGATCGACGCCGAATTCCTGCGCGAAACCCTCGCGCGCGCCGGCATCAAATGGCGGATTATCGCGATCTCGGCGTGCTATTCCGGCGGCTTTGTCGTGCCGCTAAAAAATGAAAACACACTGATCATGACTGCGGCCGACGCCAAAAACACGTCGTTCGGCTGCAGCAACGAAGCCGATTTCACGTGGTTCGGCCGCGCGCTGTTCGACGAGCAATTGCGCGCGAAGTATTCATTCGCCGACGCCTTTGCGGGAGCGCTCGAAACCATCGTGCGATGGGAGAACGAACAGGGCTACGCGCACTCGCAACCGCAAATCGAAGTCGGTGGCGCGATCGCGCCGAAGTTAAAAGCCCTCGAGTCGCGACTGCAGCGGCATGGCGATCGCGTTCTCGCCCAGACCTCCACGGCTGAGTGAGGGCTGGTCAGATAGGCTGTAGTCAACCTGACCCGCGACTGATAAACGTGACGTCGTTGGCCATCTCATTTGCGCATACGCATGCTCGAACATCGTTCAGTGCCCCGTCTGCGAAACCCGCCAGAGCCGGGAAACGTATGTTTACAGGCTATGCAACTCACATTACCATGCGCTCTGGCCAGTTTGCCGACACCTCTACAAATCGGCTCGCCCTACAGTCCCGCCTGGATGCAATTCCGAGAATAACAACGACTCGGAACGCCACGCCCTTAAAATCAGCGAAAGGGGAACAAATGAAGTCTTTATCAGCCTGGAAAACGCTGGGCGCTTTGCTGCTGTCGCTCGTCAGCATAGCAGCGCAGGCCGCGCCGAATGCGTACGTCGTCAATGTGCTCGATGGTGCGACCGGTAGTGTCACGGTGATCGACACGGCAGACAATTCCGTCGTCATTACCGTCCCCATACCTGCTACGGCAACCGCAGTCTCCGGCCCGCAAGAAATCGTGATCAATCGGACTTCAACGCGCGCGTACATCGCGAACTTTCTCGATGACACGGTCGAAGTGCTCCAGCTTTCCGATAATACCTTTCTTGCAGAGATCGCTTTGCCTGGCAGCGGTTCACCGATCGATCTCGCATTTCGCCCCAACACCGATCTGCTGTATGTCGTCCGCCAAAGCGGCGACGTCGTAGTGGTGGACACCGCCGCAGGCACCACGGGGACAGTGTTAGGTTCACCCATCGTCACCACATTTCAGGGGACGCAGGCGATCGTGTTCAATGGCAGCGGGTCGCGCGCCTATGTTGCCAATTTGGGCAGCGCGAGGGTTTCGGCAATCGCCGCCGATGCAAACCCACCGGCTTTAGTGCCGGCGCCCAACAACGCGATTGTGACCGGTGATCAGCCAACCGATGTCGAGTACGACGCCGTCGCCAACCGTCTGTTTGTGACGAATGCTGGCGACGACAACATCTCGATTTTCAACATCAATCCGACCACCGATGCTGCTACGGCAGACGGTCCTCCGCTTGCGCTCGGAGGGCAGCCGCTCGGCGTCCGCCTGACCCCCGATCGCAGCCGGATCTTCGTCAGCTTTCCTTTCGGAAACGGCATCGCCTCATTCGCCAACACTTCGCCTTTTGGCGGACCATTTGTAAGCACCCCTACCGGCACCCGCCCGCAGTACTTCAACTTCCGTTTATCGGATTCGCGCTTATACGTTACCAATGGCGGCACCTCGGGCAATACGGCGAACGATTCGATTTCGGTATTCGATATCGCCGGCGCCACGGCAACGCCGATCGCAAACAACCCCTTTCCCGTGCGCAATAACCCCAAATATGTCGCTATCGCCGACGGGTCGCCCGGCCCAGCTCCTGCCGCCGGTACCCTGCAATTCGATCCGGCAGCCGTGACGGTGGCCGAGAATGTCGCTGGCGGCGTTGTAACGTTGACGGTTACGCGCACAGGAGGTAGCACTGGTGCAGTGAGTGCAACGGTCACGCCGACGCCGGGATCGGCGGCGTCGGGTTCCGACTTCACTGCCACGGCGACACCCGCGACAATCAGCTTCGTTGACGGCGACGCTACGGCGAAGACGGTAACTGTGCCCATCAACAACGATTCCACGGATGACGACAACGAAAGCTTCACGGTAACGCTGAGTGCGCCGACCGGCGGCGCAGTACTTGGTGCGGACACCGCGACCGTCACGATCATGGATGATGATCCGGCTCCGGGGGGCGGCGGAACTCCCGCACCAGCGCCGGCCGGTGATGGTGGCGGTGGCGGTGGCGGTGGCGGATGTACGCTGAACGCCGACCGAGCCGCCGATTATGGCCTGCCGCTGCTGTTGTTGTCGGCAGGACTGTTTTACGCGTTCCGCCGCCGGATCGGTAAGTAATAATAAGACCGCGAGGCCGGCAAGCAAGTGAAAACAAACGCGCATCTTCGGGTGCGCGTTTTTTTCGCCAGAAGGTCGTCGGCGCAAAGGCGCCTGCATCGCCGGCTTCCCATACCGCCCCAAAAATTCGGGATGGCAAAGCCGAGAGCAAGGCGGGCCATCCATGCGAGCGTAGTGCAGCGATTCCGATAAGATAAAGATCGCTTCGCCGAGATTACTTGGCCGGGAGGCCCGGTTTCGTGCTGAGACCAGGCATCGTCAGTGAGGAAATCGCAGCTCAGCGGCCGCGGCTGTTCCGCCTCAGGAAGGTAATGATCTCCTCGACTTTCAATCTTTGCGGGTTGCGGGCGTCGTCGCTGGCCGAGACAACGCCAACCCAGCGCAGATTCTTCTGCATGCGCTCGATGACCTTCGGCCATTCGTCCGCGGTGTGCCGTTTCGGGTCTGGCAGCGTGTGGCACTGATCGCAGGCATCGCTGAAGGCGCGGCCTTCGGCTGAGTTCAAGTCGGGGAAGCGCGTTCGATCGATCGGCTTTTGCCCGTGCGCCTGCAGATAGGCGGTCAGAATGTTCCGTTCGCGCGCGCTCATGGTTTCAAGGCCGCCCATCAGTCGCTGCATCTCGGCGCCGATATGTCCCTCTCCCTGCATCCGCCTATCCATGCGCGCGACGACCGTCGGCCAGGCTTCCGCGCTGTGCATGGCGGGGCTCGGCAGGTAATGGCATTGCACGCAATATTTTTTCAGCAATGCAGCACCTGTCGAGTCGGGTTCGGGCAGCGTCTCGGGCGCGGGACCGGGCGGCAGCAAGCGGCGGAGCATCTTGCCGTGCATGCTGCTCTCCCAGTCCTGCCGGGCATCGACGAATTCGAAGTATGCGGGGCGGTTGGCGGGCGCAGCGGCTAGCGTCGTCGTGTTGATCATCGCGACGCACACGATGGCTTTCAGGATAGGTGTCATCGGTGAACGTTTTGTCGACTTGCGAAACACGGCTATCAGGGATTCCGAATCATTGTTAAATCGGAAGTATGACGCCGGACGGTGCCGCGCTACGCGACGTGCGCCGGAACTTTTGTGCCAAAGCGACCGGCCAATACCAAGCCTGCATCATCTTCCGGCGTTCCGGCCTGCGATTCGATACCGGTAGCGCCAAAGCTTGCGCCGCTCGGTCGTACTTCGAGATACAAGCCCCAGCGTCAATAAGCTTCTGCGGGATGCTTGGACCTTATGGTATCGGGTAAGCGCCATGATTAGTTGTTGGAAGGCCATTCATAGAGGGGTAGCAGGAGCGGGTATTGAATTTGTACGGATGTCACTGGGCGCCGATACTAGTTATCGATCATCAGCAGTATGGTTTTCTCACGTGTCGTCAAGGCCGGCGGCCGCGCGCTCCGCTGCCTGCAGCACCGCGCGCGCTTTATTCTGGGTTTCCAGCCATTCGTTTTCGGGGATCGAATCGGCCACGATGCCGGCGGCGGCCTGAGCGTTCAGCACGCCGTCCTTGATCACCGCGGTGCGGATTGCGATCGCCAAATCCATATTGCCGTTGAAGCCGAGGTAGCCGACCGCGCCGGCGTAAATGCCGCGCTTCGAGGGCTCGAGTTCGGCGATGATTTCCATAGCGCGGACTTTCGGCGTGCCGGTCACAGTGCCGGCGGGAAAGGTCGCGCGCAGCAGGCCGAGCGGCGTGATGTCTGGTTTGATCCGCCCTTCGACATTCGACACGATGTGCATGACGTGCGAGTAACGTTCGACGGTCATGTTCTCGGTGACCTTGACGCTGCCGGTCAGGGCGACGCGGCCAACATCGTTGCGGCCGAGATCGATCAGCATCAGGTGCTCGGCGCGCTCCTTCGGATCGGCCAGCAACTCCTCTTCGAGAGCGCGGTCTTCGTCCGGTGTTTTGCCGCGGCGCCGGGTGCCGGCAATCGGTCTTAGCGTGATTTTGTCGCGCTCCTGCCGAACCAGGATTTCGGGAGACGCGCCGACGACGTGATACTCACCGAAGTCGAAATAATACATATAGGGTGATGGGTTCAGCCCTCGCAACGCGCGATACAGATTGATCGGTGGCGCATCGAACGGCACGCGGATGCGCTGCGAAATCTGCACCTGCATGATATCGCCGTCGATAATATAGCGTTTGGCGCGGGCAACGGCATCGAGAAAAGCGGCCTTGCCTATTTCGGAAACAGCTGCGCCGAGCGGCTCACGCGACCCCATCGCCGGCAACCGCACTGACTCGCGCAATCGCGCGGACAATTCGTCGAGCCGTTGTTGCGCGGCTTCGTAAGCGCCAGTCTCGGCGGGATCGGCGTAGACGATCAGGTATAGCTTGCCGCTCAGATTATCGACGACCGCCAATTCGTCCGACAGCATCAGCACGATATCGGGCGTCGCCAGCGCATCGGCTTTGGCCGCGACTTTCGTGATGCCGGCGAGCCGGGCTTCGATATAGCGCACGCAATCGTAGCCAAAGTAGCCGACCAGGCCGCCGACGAAGCGCAAGTCATGCTCAACCGGCGCTGCCTTGAAGCGCGCGTAGAACGTCTCGATGAAACCGAGTGGGTCCGCGGTTTCCGTTTGCTCGGTCACTCTGTCGTCAATTTCAACCCGCACGGTTTCCGCGGTAACGCTTAGTCTGACGCGAGCCGGCAGGCCCACGATCGAATAGCGGCCGAAGCGTTCGCCGCCGACCACCGATTCGAGCAGATACGAGTAGGGCTGGTTTGCCAGCTTCAGGTAAACCGACAGCGGCGTATCGAGATCGGCAAACGTCACCCGCACCAGCGGAATGCGATTGAAGCCTTGCGCGGCGAGATGTTTGAATTCTTCGTCGGTCATGTCACAGAGCAGGTCATGCGGCTTTGACGATCAACGGCAGCGCATCCGTGAAGCTCGCAATGACGGCATCAGGCGCCAACGTTCGTACGTCGTTGCCGCCGTTGTAGCCGTACGTGACACAAAAAACCGGGCAGCCGGCAGCGCGCGCGGCCAGGGTATCGTTGGCTGAATCGCCGATCAGCAGCAGGTTTTTTGCCGCGATGCCGAGCTTTTCGCACGAATGCTGCAAAGGCATCGGGTCGGGCTTCTTTCGCGGCACCGTATCGCCGCTGACGACAAGCTCGAAGAAAGGCAGCAAGCCTGTATCGCGCAATAGCGGCAGGGTAAAAGCCTGAGCCTTGTTGGTCAAACAGCTAAGCCGAAACCCCTGCGAACGCATCTCCTGCAAGCCCTCGACGACACCTGGATAGGGCTGCGTCGTCCGGCTCATGACCTGCGCATAATGCTTTTCGAAAACCGGCAGTGCTGTTGCCAAAAGCGCTGCGTCAGGTTCAGCTTCCATATTGCCGGTCAGCACGCGTTTCACGAAGCGAACGATCCCGTTGCCGACATAATTTTTGATGACCGCCACATCAAGCGCCGGTTGGCCGATTTCGCGACGCATTCGAGTGGCCGCCTCGGCAAGATCGGGAGCGGTATCCAGCAGCGTGCCGTCGAGATCGAGGGCGATCGCGGAGATCGACAGCGGAAAGGATAGCTTCATTCGGGCAAAAGAAGTGGAACGCTGCGAACACCCGTCATGAACGATAACTGGATATCAGGCCGGTCACCGCACGCCTGCAAGTTCACCGCGCATCGCGCTGATCGTCGCCGCGTAATTCCTCGTGCCGTAGATTGCCGAGCCGGCAACGAAAGTATCGGCGCCGGCGCGCGCGATCTCAGCGATATTTTCGGTTTTGACACCGCCATCCACCTCGAGCCAGATATCGCGCCCGCTCGCGTCGATGCGCTCGCGCACCGCGCGCAGCTTTGCCAGCGCTTGCGGAATGAACTGCTGGCCGCCAAAGCCGGGGTTCACCGACATGATCAATACCAGATCGAGCTTGTCGAGCACGTGGTCGAGATAATGCAGCGGAGTCGCGGGATTGAATACGAGCCCCGCCTTGCAGCCCTGTTCCTTGATCAGCGCCAGGGTCCGATCGATGTGTTCGCTCGCTTCCGGATGAAACGAAATAATGTTGGCGCCGGCGCGTGCGAAATCGGGAATGATGCGATCGACCGGTTTCACCATCAGATGCACGTCGATCGGCGCATCGGTTAGTGGACGAACCGCCGCGCAGACCAGCGGACCTATGGTCAGATTCGGCACGTAATGATTGTCCATTACGTCGAAATGAATGATGTCGGCGCCGGCCGCGATCACGTCCGTCACCTCTGCGCCGAGTCGGGCAAAATTCGCGGATAGAATGCTCGGCGCAATTCGATACATCGACAGCTCGCAGGGGCTTAACAGGCTGTTGAAAAACTACTGCGCTTGCCAATACTTCGTTGCTCAGGACCTCGAAATGCTCATGTACTTCCGTGTACATTCCGCGTTTTCGGCCCGCAGCACCTTGTTTTGGTTGCGCTCGCTACGTTTTTCAACAGCCTGAGAATCAGGAAGCCGGCATTCTAGCGTATTTGCGCCGGGCGAAGCTCCTGACGCTGGACCGCGAAGAGATGAGCGCCCTGCGTGCAGACGCCCCTGCGGGTAGACGACGCCCCTGCGGGTAGACTTGTCATGCCAAAAAAAATAGTGTGCAATACCCCATGCCCGCAGAATCGAAACAAAGCGAATCAAAATACGATATCACCGTCACCACGCGCACCCATTATGTCGCCGAACAGTCTGATGTCGACAACGGGCGGTACGTGTTCACCTATACGATTAGGATCACCAATACCGGCACCGTAGGCGCGCAGCTGATCAGCCGCCACTGGATCATCACCGATGCCGCGAACCAGGTTCAGCAGGTTCGCGGTCTGGGCGTGGTCGGCGAGCAACCGTATCTGAATCCCGCTGAGAGTTTTGAATATACCAGCGGCACCGCGATCGCAACGCCGGTCGGCACCATGCGCGGCAGCTATCAGATGGTTGCCGAAGACGGCAAGAGCTTCGATGCGCCGATCCCCGAATTTACGCTCAACATGCCGCGCGTCCTGCATTAAGCGGGCCGAGAACATAAACGGGCGTTGCTGGCATGTCGCTTGAATCGAGCTACACGCTGCTTGCCCCGATGTACGATTTCGTCATCGAGCGTCCGTTTCGCAAAATCCGCGCCGATAGTCTCAAACGATTGCCGGCGGAACCTTCGACCATCCTGATAAACGGCATCGGCACCGGGCTCGATCTGCCGCATCTGCCAACGCGCCATCGCTATACCGGCCTCGATCTGACCGCGGCCATGCTGAAGCGCTCGCGGCCGCGCATGCGCGGCGTGAGCAAGAATCTCGTTCAAGGCACCAGCCTCGCGCTGCCGTTCGCCGACGAT
>JACMKV010000135.1 GCA_014379915.1 Burkholderiales bacterium | reverse complement strand
GACCTTGAATGCAACCGCGTTCGGCGCGGTGATCGGCAGCCTCGGTTTTTCCAGCCCGCTTCTCAATCATGCCGCGCTGATCGTGGTTCTCGCGCTCGAAGCAGGCCTGCTGTTCGTCGCTGCCAATACCGGCTTCCTCGGCGGCCCGGCCGTGCTTGCGAATATGGCAGCCGATTCCTGGGTGCCGCGCCATTTCCGCGAATTGTCGAGCCGGCTGGTCACGCAAAACGGGCTGCTGCTGATGGGGAGCGCAGCACTCGCCGTGCTGATCTGGAGCGAAGGCGACGTCACCCTGCTGGTCGTGCTCTATAGCATAAATGTGTTTCTGACCTTTTCGTTGTCCCTGTACGGGCTGTGCGTGTACTGGTGGCGCAACCGGCAGATCGTCAAGCGCGCGCGCCGGCGCTTCCTGCTGTCGCTGGCTGGTCTGGCCGTGACGTCGAGCATCCTTGCCGTCTTGATCGTCGAAAAATTCGATCAGGGCTGGGTCACCATCCTGATTACCGGTACCGTGGTCGGCATTTGCGTGCTGATCCGGAAACACTACGACGAGACGCGCGCGCAATTGCGGCAGATCGACCAGTTGTTCGCGCCGGCAGCGGGACACGATGACGTGCCGGAACCGCCAGCGCTCGACCCGCGGAAGCCGACAGCGATTTTCCTGGTCGGCAAGAATCGCGGCGTCGGCATGCACACGCTGCTTTGGGTGCAACGGCTGTTCCCCGATCACTTCAAGAACTTCATATTCCTGAGCGCCGGTGAAGTCGACACGCATAGTTTTGACGGCCAAGGCGCGCTGCGAACCTTGCAGTACCAGATTCGGAATTCGCTGCGCTATTACACCAATTTCTGCGGCAAGCACGGCCTCGCCGCGGCCGCCTACGACGCCTACGGCACCGACCCGGTCGCCCAGCTCGACGCGCTGACCGAAACAGTCATGGCGGATTTTCCGAACAGCGTATGTTTCGCCAGCAAACTCATTTTCGTACACGACAATATTTTCACGCGTTGGCTGCACAATCAGACCGCATTGCACATGCAGCGGCGGCTACATCTGCGCGGCCGGCAAATGGTGATTTTGCCGATGAAGGTTTCCTGATACGCGGGTAGCGAAACCGCGTGGCCGACAGGAGCGAAGCGGCGGGGTGATGCTGTAAGAACGTAGCGAATTTCACGACTACCCGTGGAAGAGAAACCAACGTGGCCAAACCGGAATTCGATATCTGCGTGATCGGCGGCGGCTCGGCGGGGCTGACGGCTGCCGCAGGCGCTGCTTTGCTGGGTGCGAAAGTCGCGTTGATCGAAAAGCGGGCGCTGGGCGGCGAGTGCCTGTTTTACGGCTGTGTGCCGAGCAAGTCATTGCTGTATTCGGCCAAGGTCGCGCAGACGGTACGCAAGGCCGGCAGGTTTGGCGTCGACGCCGAGCCGCCGCGCATCGACCTCGCGCGCGTCATGCAACGCGTTCAGTCGGTGATCAAGGCGATCGAGCCGCACGATAGCCCCGAGCGTTTTCGTGGCCTCGGCATCGACGTCGTTTTCGGCCACGGACAATTCGTCAGCCGTGCAGCGTTCAAAATCGGCGCGCGCACGATCACCGCAAAAAAGTTCGTGATCGCGACCGGATCGCAACCCGCTATTGCGAAAATTCCCGGCCTCGACGGCGTTCCGTATTTGACCAATGAAACCGTGTTCGGCCTCAGCGAAGCCGTGCCTTCGTTGATTATCCTCGGCGGGGGCCCGATCGGCATCGAGATAGCGCAGGCATTCAAGCGGCTAGGCAGCGAGGTTCACGTCGTCGAGCGCGAGTCGCGCATTCTGGCGAACGACGATGCCGAAGCAGCGCAGATCGTGCATAACCGCCTCGCCGCCGAGGGCGTGCAATTTCATCTCGATGCGAGTCTCGAGCGCGTTGACGGATCGGCCGGCGCCATCAGCGCGCAGCTACAGCTCGGCGGCGGCGCAAAAAAGGTGATTGCCGGCAGCCACATCCTGGTCGCGGTCGGACGTAAAGCGAATGTCGAAGGGCTGGGCTGCGAGGCAGCCGGCGTCGAAGTCAACAAAGGCGGCGTGAAAACCGACGCACGACTGCGCACCACGAACCGGAACATTTACGCGTGCGGCGACGTCAGCAGTCACCTTCGCTTTACGCATATGGCCGAGTACCAGGCGGGTATCGTATTGCGCAATGCGCTGTTTCATCTGCCGGCCAAAGTCGACGCGCGCGCTGTGCCGTGGTGTACGTTCACCGATCCAGAGCTCGCGCACGTCGGGCTGACTGAGCAGCAAGCGAAAAACCAGAAGCTCGCGTATGAAGTTCATCGCGCCGCGTTTGCCGACAATGACCGCGCGCAGGCCGAAGGCGTAGCAGACGAGATCGCAGGCTTCGCCAAGCTCGTGACTGACGACAAAGGCCGCTTGCTCGGCGCAACCGTGGTCGGCCCGCACGCCGGCGAACTGATCCACGAGCTGGTCGTGCTGGTGGCCAAACACAGAAAAGTCGCCGATATCGAGAACGTCATCCACATCTATCCGACGCTCGCGCAAATTGTATTACGTGCCGCGCAAGCGCGGCGCAAAGCGTACCTCACGCCGCAGAGTAAAAAATGGATCACATTCCTGTTCAGACTGCGCGGGCGATGAAAACCGAAACTGGCCGGAAATCCGATGACCAGCGCGACGAAAAGCGCGACGACAAGTCTGGCGCGGCGGGCGGGCGCGTGCTGCGCATCGCCGTGATTCTGATATTCGCCGGCGGATTGATCGCGTTTTTCGCGCTCGGCGGCCGCGATTATCTGAATCTTGAAACGCTGCAGGCGCAACGCGAAACCTTGCGCGCCTACGTCGAGCAAAACTACGCGCTGGCGCTCGCCGGCGGCATGCTGATCTATATCCTCGCGACCTCATTCAGCATTCCCGGCGCAATCTTTCTGACGCTCGCGATGGGCTTTCTATTCGGCCGCTGGATCGGCGGGCTTGCGGTGATCGTCGCCGCGACGATAGGCGCAACGCTGGTGTTTCTCGCCGCGCGCTATCTGTTTGCCGATTCGGTTGCGCGTTTGATCGGCGAACGCGGCAAGAAAATTTCGGACGGATTTCGCGATGATGCCTTCAACTATTTGCTGTTTCTGCGCGTCGTGCCGCTGTTCCCGTTCTGGCTCGTCAATGTCGTACCGGCGCTCGCGCAAGTGCCGGTACGGACATTCATTTTGGCGACGCTGATCGGCATTACGCCGGGCAGCTTTATCTTCGCCAACCTCGGCCAATCGCTGGCCGAAATCGCATCGGCGCGAGAGCTGCTGTCCACGCAGAATCTGATCGCTTTCGGCCTGCTCGGCGCGTTCGCGCTGACGCCGGTGCTGATCAAAAAAATCCGCAAGTCTCGCGGCCATAAATCGAAAGAACCGGGATAGCACCATGATGATGGAGATACGTATGAACATGAGCAGCACAGACGGCCGCAACCGCTTGCCGTTTTTGTCTTGGCGCTGGCGCTGATCGGCCTCGCCGGCTTTTTTTGTTCCCGCGTCGTCGCAGGCGCAAAGCAAGAACAACGTGTTCGACGCCGTGCTGCGCGATCACGTCAAGGACGGCTATGTCGATTATCCCGCCATCGCCGCCGATTCGCGCTTTGCGGCGTATCTTGAACAATTGCGCAAGACCGACGCGCAAATCGCTGCCGCGCGCGGAGAAACTGGCGTTCTGGATCAACGCCTATAACGCGCTCGCGATCAAGGGCATCCTCGATGGCTCGTCGCCGCGCTCTTTCTTCGGCAAGGCGAAATTCGTCTACACCGATAAATACCAAGCCGGCGGCGTCAAAACCAATCTGTACGACCTCGAGCACGAAATTTTGCTGCCGCTCGACGATGCGCGCGTGCATTTCGCCATCGTCTGCGCTTCGCGTTCGTGTCCGAAATTGCGCTCGGAAGCGTACACCGTCGGCCGTCTGGACCAGCAGCTCGACGCCAGCGCGCGCGACTTCATCAACGACGAGACGCGCAACCGCTACGACCGCGCGCAAAAGACCGCATATCTATCATCGATTTTCGATTGGTTCGAGGGCGATTTCCAGCGCGCCGCGGGCAGCGTGCCGAAATTTGTGGCGCGCTTCGTGAACGACGAGCACGTCGGACAGGATCTGGCCAGCGAAAGTTATCGCGTCGAGCACCTCGATTACGACTGGAATCTGAATGGTGAGCCGCCTAAAGGGCGCTGATGCATCGCTTGATGCTTTGGACCCCCTTTGAAAAAGGGGGAGGAAGAACCATGCTCCACTGAGCAGACGCAATACGAGTCCGGATAACGCATTCTGACTCGAACGATGTTCGTCCGCACCCATCCCGATGCCAATATTTCCCGCGTGTTCGCTGCGCTCGGCGCTGGCGAGCGCAGCGCGCGCGACAGCGCGCGCAGGCAGGCGCGCATCGCTCCCGACG
>JACMKV010000134.1 GCA_014379915.1 Burkholderiales bacterium | reverse complement strand
TACCGTGGAGAACGCAGATGGTTAAGTTTCAATCCTCGCCCGCGCGTGAGCGCGGGCGCTGCTGGGCACGGCACCGGACTTGGGTGCATACGAGACTGTTTCAATCCTCGCCCGCGCGTGAGCGCGGGCGACGCGAACCAACCGAGTCGCGCCGGAAAACACGAATCCTCAATGCTGAGGAGATAGAGAAGCGTTAAAGCAATCATGGCTTTACCCAGCGCGCGAACCTCGCCCGCAAATTCCAGCAGCTTGCGGTCCGCGCATCACACGACCAACGGCCCCTCGAAATTGACCGCTTTGAAGTTTCCGTATTCCTTCACATATAGATCGAACGGCTCGATCAGCCGATATAGCCGCAAGCTGTCTTCCTTGTCGTTGATCTCGGCGAGCAGCTTGCGTTCGAGGTCTTCGTACTGCATCAGATTAACCCGGCATTCGAACACAGACTTCTGCACGCGCTGACCTATACTTTCGCAGACCTTTGCAACGCGCCGCAGCCGCTTACGGCCGGCGGCGGTTTCGGTGGAAACGTCAGAGGTCACGATGATCAGCATGTCACTTGATCAGGAAAGGAACGTAGCATTCCATGTCGCCGCGAATCGCGCGCGCCATGAAACGCGCTTGCAGCAAAGGCATCAGACCGAGCGGCGCTTTCATGCCAGTCAGCGGATGCGTGACCTCTTCCTGCTTGCGCTCCTGATAAGCGACAACGACTGTCTTTCTCGCATCGCCGCGCAACAGGACCGCCCCGCCTTCGCGCGCTTCGAAATCATCGGCTGTCACCTGCCCGCGATTGATCAGGGTCAGCGCCAAGCGATCGGCAAGAATGGCTCTGAATTCTTCCATCAAATCGAGCGCCAACGCCGCACGTCCTGGCCGCACCACATGTAGAAAGCCTAGCTGCGGATCGAGGCCAACCGACTCGGCCGCCGAGCGGCAGTCGTTCATCAACATCGAATAGAAAAACGATAGCAGCGCATTGAAACGATCGCGCGGCGGGCGGCGGCTGCGGCCATCCATGGCGAATGTCTCGCGCAAATCGCGGCGAACCAGCCGAGGCAAAACGGAGAAGTGATTCTTGGCCGCATCGCCTTCGGTGCCGCGCACATGATCCAGATTCTCGGCAAACGGAAGGCGCTTCACCGACAGACTCAGCGTTTCCGCGATTTCGCCCAACCTTTTGGAGTCATCCTCGTCGCTGGTCTCACGTGCGCCGCGTAGCAGAACGTGGCGCGTATTGCGCAACTTTCCCGCGACGATCGCCTTGGCTGTTTCGAGCGCGAACTCGGTATCCTGCGCCGCGCGATGCTGGGCTTGGCGGAGCAGAATATTGCCTGACACCGGCCCTTCGAGCCGGGCTTTGAACCTGCCATTTTGATCGAGCAGCACCAGACTCTTGCCCTCGTCGGCGAGGCGATGCATGAGCGCGGGCGAAACCATGATGTTGCCGAGGCAGACGACCGAACCGATGTGGTGCAGCGGCGCCTGCAATTTCTTTTCGCGCTCGACGTCGATGCGCACCGTGTCGTTTTCCAGATGCACGTAGGCATTCTGGGTCATGACGTAAAGCGTGTTCAGGATTTGCTGCATCAATCTTCTTCGGTAAACAAGGATGCCCGCAGTGCGCGAAATCTACTGTCCGCAGTCATTGCCTTGGGCTGGCAGATCTGGTTAAGCGAGCACTCCTTGCAGCGGCTATCGTTAACTGCTGGAGGAAGAACCCGAGACTTCAGCATGCCGCGAACCGCCGCGACTGTTTCCGTTACCATCTCGCGCAACGTATCGGTGATCAGAACGTCGCGACGCCGGCGCGCGCTGTGGTGATATATCGCCCCGCGCGGGACGGCTTTGCCCGTCATCTCTTCCAGGCAAAGTGCCTGCGCTGCGAGCTGCACATCATCATGCGCGCGAACACGTCTCGGCCCGTGCTTATACTCGACCGGGCACGGCACGCCGGTGGAATCGAATTCGACTATGTCGCAGCGTCCAACAAGTCCAAGGCGCTCGGACCAGATCGGCAGAGCGCGCTCGATACGCATTCCAGGCCGAAGGTCATAACCCGGCGCATCGACACGCTCATGCACCGCGTGGCCGCGCATGGTATGCACGTTGTCGGAGAATTCCTGCTCCATGTGGATCAACGCGCACTGACGCGGGCAATAGCTGTAGTGCTGCAATGCTGAAAGCATGATTGCATCATCCAGGTTGTCCAGCGCCATCAGGGTCGTCCGAACAGCCGCTCGATCAATTCATCGCGCGTTAGATTTTGCCGGGCGGCGATATCGGCGAGGATGGCGGCGAGTGTGCCGATGCGAAGGGCGTCATGAGTGGGAATCGTCAGATGATGTGCTCTGGAGTCGCACAGGTAAGCCGGATGTGACTGCCGGTTTGACGTGTCTCGCGATATCCCAACGTGCCGAGCTTTTTGACAAGTTCCGCGCCGCTCAAGTCGCGCGGCAGCTTCATACCGGAATAACTTCCTCGCGCGTGAAATGCAGACGGATTATTCGCGGAGCCTTGCCTTCATCGAAATGGCAGCGGACAGCATCGCGTACTTGTTCGTGCAGGCTTGGTAAATCGTCAGCCTCGGTGTATATGGATTCCGCTAAAGCCCGCGCGGAGTATCCACCTTCGGGCGCTTCTTCGACGAGGAAAATGATTTCGTTCATGCAAATCGCGCCTTGATGTTGGGCCACGAGTTGCCAGAAACAAGCTCGGTCATCGTAATTCCTTCCGGAAGATTAT
>JACMKV010000133.1 GCA_014379915.1 Burkholderiales bacterium | reverse complement strand
TTGAATTCGTTGAAGCAAATGAGGCGCTGATCGGCAGTCAGGCCGATGACGTTAAGCGAACTGCGGCGGTTGGAATCGCCGTCCGAGTCGCAGTTCAAACCACCGCGGTCGCTGCCACGATTATCACCGCGGTTACCACCCCAGTCGCTGCCGCGGTCCTGGGCTGTGGCCATTGAAAAAGTGCCGGCCATAAGCGCTGCGATCACGGTTAAGCTGAATCGTTTTTGCATGATACTTCTCCTTTTATAAACGTTAAGTCCTGTCGAAGTGACGGGCGGACGTAGTTGCAGAATCATTCGGCGGGGTTGCGAAGCTGAAGCGACGATGACGGAAGGAGAGAGGCTGGCGAAATCTCATTGCATTTCGGCAACATCCCACCAACAATCGGCGACCCACACTGGTACTACACGCCAGCGCCGGTTCGGATGCGCGGCGCGCAAGAAATAGTTGACGAACGGGCAATGAGCGTCATCCACCGCGCGTCGAGCGCCCCGAGATCGTGAGCCTGGCAACTCTCTCCGCTATACTGGTTCAAAACCGAATGAGGAGAATGCATGGCCAGTTTTGAGGTGATGCTGTGGGCGCTGGTCAGCCTCGCGGCGGTGCTGCTCGTTTACGTCGCGCTAAAGCTGAACGCGCACACGCGCTGGCAGAGCGATTTGCCCGACCTGCTCAACGATGCGGTCGAAAGCAAACATCGTGAAATGCTGATGGCGCTGCATGAAGGACTGGCTCGACAGACCGATCGCATGGGGAACGCGCAAGCTGATGCCGGTGAGCGCTTGCGCTTCGGAGTCACGACGGAAGTTTCGCGTGTGCGCAATGCCGTGGAAGCATTGGATCACAACCAGACGGAAGGCCTCGCCGCCAATCGCGAGGCGCTGATCCAGCAGCTCGCCACCTTGACGCAAACCCTGACGCGAAAGCAGGACGAGCTGAAAAGCGTGATGCTCGCCGAAACGCTGACCAAAATCGCCGAGCAGGGCAGGGCAGGCGAAGCCATGATGCAAGCGACGCTGACGCACATCACGCAGCAGTTGCAGGCAACGATCGAGGCGCTGACCAAGACCCTCGATTTACGGCTCTTCGATATCGGGGGCAAAGTCGACGAGCGGCTGGATGAGGGGTTCAAGCGCACCAATGAGACGTTCGTCAACGTCATGGCGCGGCTTGCGACCATCGACGAAGCGCAGAAAAAAATCGACGGCCTGACGACCAATGTCGTCAGCCTGCAGCAACTGCTCGGCGACAAACGTTCGCGCGGCGCATTCGGCGAGGTACAGCTGGAAGCGCTGGTGCGCAACATGATGCCGCCCGGCACCTTCCAGATGCAATACACATTCGCCAACAAATCCTGCGTCGATTGCGTGCTGTTCCTGCCCGAGCCGACCGGCACGGTCGCGGTCGATTCCAAGTTTCCGCTCGAAAATTATCGCCGCATGTTCGAGGAACACGCCGACGTCGCCGCAATCAAGCGCCAGTTCGCTGCCGACCTGCGCAAGCATGTCGACGACATCAGCAATAAATACATCATCGCCAATGTGACGTCCGATGGCGCGGTGATGTTCGTTCCCGCCGAAGCCGTGTTCGCCGAGATTCACGCGAATCATGCCGAGATCATCGAATATGCGAATCGCAAGCGCGTGTGGATCGTGTCGCCGACGACCCTGATGGCGGTGCTGAACACGGCGCGCGCGGTGATGAAAGATGTCGAAACGCGCAAGCAGGTGCACATCATCAAGGACGAGCTCGGCAAGCTCGGCAAGGATTTCGCGCGTTTCGACGATCGCATGAAAAAACTGGCCGATCACATCCGCCAGGCCAACAGAGACGCCGACGAAGTGGCCGTCAGCAGCCGCAAGATCAGCGAGCGCTTCAACAAGATCGAGAGAGTCGAACTCGATGAACCCGAGCGAGCGCCGCAATTGCGCGTGGTTGACGTCGAGCACGATTGAGGCCGACTTTGCCGCGGCGATGCGCAATTGTCGCGAGCAGCGGTTAAGTAGTCATTCGATGCTCTGAAGTTCAGGAACCACTGATAATGTTGTCATTCCCGCGCAAGCGGGAATCAGGGTTGCCTGACTCTGCAAAGCCTCTGGATTTCCGCTTGCGCGGGAATGACGGCGATGGGACTTATTCAGAGCTTCCTTACATTGTTCCTTTGGCTACTCGCGATAGCTGTGAGCTGCTTCCGTGATGACATTGCCCCGCAAGAGACAATTGCAATAACCCAGACCTCGCTCCGCACGAGCCTCACTCACGCAATGGGGTTTTTGAAGGATTGGCGCCGTCGCCGTGTTCTCACGCAAACGCCGCTGCCCGATCGATTATGGCAACGCGCAATCGCGCGCTCGCGCCTGCTTGCGCGCCTGTCTGCCGAAGAGCTGCAACGCCTGCGCGGCCTTGTCACCTTGTTTTTGCACGACAAACAAATCCACGCCACGGGCGATCTAGAGATCGATGATGACATGCGCGTTTCGATCGCCGTGCAGGCTTGCATCCTGATCCTGAATCTCGGGCTCGATTACTATCGGGGCTGGGTCGAGATCATCGTTTACCCCGATGAATTCATCCCTGAGCGGGAAGTGATCGACGAGGCCGGCGTCGTTCACATCGCCCGCGAACCGCTATCCGGCGAGGCCTGGCTGCAAGGTCCGATCATCCTGTCGTGGGCTGATGTAGCCGATGCGGTCGATGGCTGCAACGTAGTCATCCACGAATTTGCGCACAAGATCGACATGCTGAACGGAGACGCGAACGGCTTTCCACCGCTGCATCGGGATATGAATCGCGTCACCTGGGCGCAGGCATTCTCAGCCGCTTATGAGGATTTCTGCCGCCGCACCGATGCCGGCGAAGATACTGCGATAGACCCGTATGCCTCAGAATCTCCCGGCGAATTTTTCGCAGTCCTGAGTGAGGCTTTCTTCGAGATGCCGCGTATCGTGCGCGCCGAATATCCGCAGGTCTACGATCAACTTGCACAGTTTTATCGCCAGCAGCCGGCAGCAGAGAAAGCGTAATGGCAGCCTGGTAAGTATGCCGGCGTCTTGGCGACTATAAGGGAAGCTCTGACAAAGTGCCGTTCGCCCTGAGCTTGTCGAAGGGCAATCGCACAACTCATTGATTGAGTACGATCCTTCATTCATGGTTGCTTCGACGCGCTCAGCACAGGCTAGCTCACCACGAACGGAGGAGTTAACCAGAGCCACCTAAGCCTGCATCGACACCGACATTAAAAATGGGAGATAGCATGGACATGACCGGATCGCTGCTCGACAAGCTGGTTGGATTCGCCAATCGCATCGGTGCATGGTTGCCGCATCTTGCGATCAGACTGCTGCTCGCGTGGGAGTTCGCCGAGTCGGGCTGGGAGAAATTCAGGGGCGAAAACTGGTTCGTCGATATTCAGGGCAAGTTCCCGTTTCCGTTCGATCTCGTACCCGCGAATATCAGCTGGTTTTTCGCCACCTGGAGCGAACTGCTCGGCGCCGTGGCGCTCGTGATCGGGCTTTTTACGCGATTCTTCAGCGTGTCACTGTTTCTGCTGACCGTGGTCGCATGGGCGAGTGTGCACGCCGCAATGGCTACAACGTTTGTGACAACGGATTCAAGCTGCCGCTGATGTATCTCGTTCTGCTTCTGCCGCTGATCTTCCAGGGCCCCGGAAAATTGAGCCTCGATCATCTTTTATGGAAACGCATGCATTCATAATCTGTTGTTTAGTGATGCTCGCGGGGACTTCGCAGAAAGAGAGGGATCGCGCGAGTCTGAATAAACGACGCGCGGACGACGGCGTTTGTGGCGTCCGCGCCTTGGGTTTACCGCTTTTGACATGACGCGATACGTATTGGCCGGCGATATCGGCGGCACCAAAACTTTGCTGCAGCTTGCCGCGGTGGAAAGCGCCGCAATCGACGTGGTCGACGTGGTTTTGCAGAAATCGTACGCGAGCGCCGATCATCGGGAACTCGGCGCCATCGTGCAGGCGTTTCTGCACGACGCGCACTTCGGTAAAAAAATTGCCGCTGCCTGTTTTGCCGTTGCCGGCCCCGTCATCGGTGGGCGCGCGCGCTTGACCAATCTGCCGTGGCAAGTCGATGCCGAGGATATCGCGCGTCGCTTCGCGATTCCGCAGGTCGAGTTAATCAACGACTTCGCGGCAGTCGGCCTGGGCCTGGAGCGGCTCAGCCGTGATGACCTTCTGACGCTGCAGGAAGGCCGCCGGCAACAGCACGGCGTACGCGCTGCCATCGGCGCCGGCACGGGCTTGGGCGTCACCTTCCTGACGTGGAGCGGTGGGCGCTACATTGCGCATGCCTCGGAAGGCGGCCATGCTGATTTCGCGGCGGCTAACGAGCTGCAGCACCGCCTGCTGCACCATTTGCGGAAACGCCATGGCCACGTTTCCTGCGAGCGCGTGTTGTCCGGCCCGGGCCTGATCGCGGTGTACGAATTCCTGTGCGCTGACGATGGCCGCACATGCGAAATCGATGTGCGCAGCGAGCATGCGGCGGCGCAAATCGCCGGGCTCGCCAAGAGGGATGCCGATTCGTCGGCCGCCCGCGCGCTCGATCTGTTTGTCGACGTCTACGGCGCGTACGCCGGCAGCCTCGCGCTGATCACGCTTGCCAGCGGCGGCATTTACATTGCCGGCGGTATCGCGCCGAAGATCTCAGCCCATTTGAGCGATGGAAGATTTCTCAACGCGTTTCTGGATAAAGGCCGCTATGCCGAGCTGTTGAGCAAGATGCCCGTTCATGTCGTTATGAACGCCGAAGTCGGCCTGATCGGTGCCGCTGCCGAGGCGGCGCTTTTCCTTGCCTGAATGTGTGTTGAGCACGGGCTTTTCGCGGAAATCCGGCAAGGAAAAGAAGAGAGCGGATCGATTCCGCCGATTAGCGGCGGTCGGGTTTCCCGTTCGCTGCACCTGCGTCGCGAAAGCCTGACGTTCGCGCTACCGTCACCGTTTACTTTGCAGCGCCAGTCGCACGCGCCACGTAGTGGGCGACGGCCTTGATTTGCTCGTCGCTCAAGCTTTCTCCAAAGGCAGGCATGATGCCCAGCCCGTCCTTGACGGCCTTGGCGACGCGCTCCGCGTCGGGTTTGAGCTCGTCGAGATTCGGGCCGATTTCAGCGCTTGATCCGGCGTCCTTGAGGGCATGACAAAGGGTGCAGGACGGTTGCGCTGTCTTGGTAAAGATCGTTTTGCCCATAGCCTCTTCGCTGCCGCCGGCACAAGCGGGGAACGCAAGGGCAAGCATCGCGGCGATCACCGCAGCGCCGCCAGCGGAGGGGAATAAACGGTTCTGAAACGCGCAGGGCGTCATAGATCGGGCCATATTACTGTAAGGGGAGGGCGGGCGCAGCCGCGCAGAGGGCCGCGCTGCAAGCAGTCGTTCAGGAAACGACAATCTCAACAGCGTGGTCGTGCCAACTGGTGTTGCTGTAGCCGCTCGCGTTCTCCACACGGGCTTCGGGTTGCACGTTGCCTTGACTGTCGGTGGCGCGGCTCGCGAACCTGTAAGTGCCGGCCTTCAGCTTGACCGGGAAAACGAACTGCCGCCAGGCGTAGCGGCCCATATCAGGTCCGACGAACGTCGCTTCCTTCCAGGCCTTGCCGCCGTCCCAGGAAACTTCGACGCCCTTCACGCCGTTGATGCCGCCGAACGCCACGCCGTCAATCTGCATCAAACCTGCCCGGACCGAATCGCCGGCGCCGCTCGGGTGATTGATCCATGATTTGACGGTCATCGCCAAAACGGAAGGCTGGCTCGGGTTGCCTTTCTCGCCGATGGGCGACATGCGGTAACCTGTCTTCTGGATTTTCGCGTCAGTCTCCTCGGCGGTGAGCGCCAGCCGCTTGATGTACTTGATGTGGTTGACGCCGTAGTAGCCCGGCACGATAAGCCGCAGCGGCCCGCCGTGCGCCATGGGAACCGGCTCGCCATTCATTTCCCAAGCGAGCAGCGCCTGATTCATCGCCTGAAGCGGAATCGAGCGTTCGACAATGACGGTTTTCGGGTCGATGCCATCGGGCAGCTTTTCGCCGCCGGTGCCGGTCATAAACCGCACGCCTTCACCAACGCCGCCGAGCGCTTCGACCACCGCGCGCACCGGCACGCCGCTCCAGATCGTGCAGCCCGCCGCGCCCACGGTCCACGGCGTGCCGCTAGGCTTGTGCGGGAAAAACCCGCGGCCGTTGCCCGAGCACTGCAGCACCATCGCGACCGTCTCCAGCCCCATCGATTTCAGTTCGCCTACCGTCAACGAACGAGGGTTCTTGACGCCTTCGAGCGCGATTTGCCAGGCATCGCGGTCGGCCACGATGGACGCGTCCGGCGCCGGCAAGTTGTTGCGGATGTAGAGCTGGTCGGCCGGGGTAATCACGCTGGTGCCAAACGCTTCGCGCCTGGTTTCGAGCGTGCTCGAGCTGTGAACGATGACGTCATCGGCATCTTTCCAGTTCACGTAGACCGGCAGCGGTTTTGGCTTTGCCTCCTCGGCCAGGCTCTTGGAACTCCAGCCGCTAAGCCCGGCTGCGGCGAGCGCGCCGACGCTGCCCGCCAGCAGTTGGCGACGGCGCGGATTTTCCATGTTATCGATCATCTTTATCGTATCGGTCATGTTGGTTTCCTCGTTTTGGTCAGGGCACCCGGCAGAAGGGAGGGACGGTGTTTCGGCCCGATCATTTCTGCACGCGAACGT
Source organism: Burkholderiales bacterium (assembly GCA_014379915.1). Lineage (GTDB taxonomy): Bacteria > Pseudomonadota > Gammaproteobacteria > Burkholderiales > JACMKV01 > JACMKV01. Next base: position 4,208 of record JACMKV010000133.1, on the reverse strand, counting down.
TCGGTTTCGGTGAAGACTTTAACACGGTTAGCGCCCCAAACCTTTGCGTCGCCTGATCTGCGTTGATCCCGGAATGATGATGTCTTAGGCGCCAACAAAAGCTTCCTTTTCGGGGATTCGCTGCCATGCAGACCCTCGTTTTTGCATCGATGTTTCTGCCGATTTGATGGTGCGGTCCTGCGCGCCGCGACGGACAAGGCCGATGGCGGGCGCCGCGGTTTTGTCGTATAACGAGTCATCGCTGAGAAAGCTTATGGAGCGAGGCATTGGCGACGCATGTTTTCGTAGTGATGCCTTTCGGCGTCAAGGAAGGCGTCGATTTCAACCGCGTCTACACCGACTACATCCGTCCGGGATTGTGCGCGGCGGGCTATGAAGTGTTCCGCGCCGACGAAGCGCGCGAGGCGGGCAATATCCGCACCGACATGTTTCAGGAGCTCCTGCTCGCCGACCTCGTCGTCGCCGATCTTTCGATCGATAATCCAAACGCGTGGTACGAGCTCGGCGTGCGCCACGCGCTACGCCGCCGCGGCGTCATTCAGATCAAATGCCGGCAGGGAATCCCGTTCGACGTGAGCACCGATCGATGTCTTTCCTATCACCTGAAGGACGGCGCGCCCGATCCCGCCTTTCTCGCCGCCGACAGGACGGCGCTCGCCGCGATGGCCAATGACACAATGGCCTCATGGCGCGGGCGCCAGGTGAGCCCGGTGTATCAGACTCTGCCCGATCTCGACGAACCGTGTTTCGACAAATTCATCCAGCACAAATCGAACGAATTCTGGGAACTTTTCCGCGACTGGCAGGCGCGCATTGCCATCGCCGTGTCGAAACGGCAGCCGGGCGACATCATGGTTCTCGCCGAGCAGGCGCCGACGAGGGTGCTGGCGATGCAGGCGCTGCGCCACGCGGCGGAAAGTCTGCGCACGCTCGGCCAGTTCGCCTTCGCGCTCGAGCAGATCGACAAGGCGTTGGCGATCAAGCCCGACGACCTGAAGAGCCGGCACCTCAAGGCCACGCTGCTCGGCCGCCTGCAGCGCCATGCCGAGGCCAGAGTCTGGCTGCAGGAACTTCTCGAAGATCAGCGCGACAATGCGGAATCGTGGGCGCTGCTCGGCCGCGTCGATAAAGACGCCTGGCTCGCATCATGGCGCACGCCGGGCAAGACCAGCGCCGAGATGCGCGCCGACGCCGCCGATGAAGAGCAGGGCCTGCGCGAAGCGATCGAGCCGTATGTCGAAGGATTCACGCTCGATCCCGCGCACTACTATTCCGGCATCAACGCGCTCACTCTGCTGTATCTCCTCAACCATCTCGTCGATGGCGAAAGCGAAGCCGAACTGCGCGAGAGCATCGCCGGCGGCGTACGCTGGGCGGTGGCCTGCGCGCTCGCTCGCGAACGGAAGACGCGCGAGAGGGAGGATTTCTACGCACGCGCGACCCAGGCCGAGCTCGCCGTGCTCACCGGTGATGCGGCGAGCGTCGAAAAAGCCTGCAAGTACGCCGCCGCGGCGGGGAGTACCAACTGGTTCGCGCTGCAATCGAGCCGCGAGCAGTTGCTCATCCTGCGCGACCTCGAATTTCGCCCCGACGCGGTCGCCGCCGCGCTAAAAGTGGTCGACCGGGCGCTCGCCAAAATCGAGTGCAGGGAACTCGTCCTGCCGCGCAAGGTGATTCTGTTCAGCGGCCACATGATCGATGCGAAGAAGCGCGCGGAGCCGCGCTTTCCCGCCGACAAGGAGCCGATTGCGCGCCGGGCGATCGCGGCGAAACTGGGGGAGATCGGCGCGGGACCGGATGATCTCGCCATGTCCTCGGGTGCGTGCGGCGGCGATCTCCTGTTCGCCGAAAACTGCCTCGAACGCGGATTGAAACTAGAGCTGTACCTGCCGTTCGAAACGCCGCGCTTCATCGAAGAATCGGTGGCTTTCGCCGGCGATGCATGGCGCGCGCGCTTCATGAGTGTGTGCCGGAACGCGAGCACCCGCGTTCGCATCATGAGCGAAGATCTCGGGCCCATTCCGCCCAGCGCCAACGCGTTCGAGCGTAATAATCTCTGGCAGCTTTACACCGCACTCAGCCTCGGCTTCGACAAAGTGCATTTCGTTTGCCTGTGGAACCGCCGCGGCGGCGACGGCCCGGGGGGCACGCAGCATATGCACGACGCGGTCAAAAAACGCTCGGGCAACGTGCACGTGCTCGACACCAACGAACTTTTTTTCGCCCCGCCTTCGCAATAAAACGCTTGCCGCGCGCGCCGCGGCGCAAGGGAGAAGCGCATGAGCCTCGCTACCCGCATCAAAAGCCCCGGTCCGAAACGCATACTCGCGCTCGATGGCGGCGGCATCCGCGGCATGCTGTCGGTCGAAGTGCTGGCGGCGATCGAATCGCTGCTGCAAAAGGAATTGCGCCGCAACGATGATTTCGTCCTCGCCGATTACTTCGATTTGGTCGCGGGAACGAGCACCGGCGCCATCATCGCGGCCTGCATCGCGCTCGGCATGCGCATGGACGCGATCCGCGAATTTTATCTGACCAGCGGCGAGGAAATGTTCGACAAGGCGTGCGTGCTGAAACGCTTCCGCTACCGCTACGAAGACGAAAGGCTGTCGCGTAAATTGCAAAGCGTGTTCGGCGCCGATACGAAACTCGGCAGCGAGAAACTGAAAACGCTGCTGCTCCTGATCATGCGTAACGCGAGCACCGATTCGCCGTGGCCGATCGGCAACAATCCGCACGCCAAATATAACGACCGCACGCGCGCCAATTGCAATCTCGACATTCCGCTCTGGCAGCTGGTGCGCGCGAGCACCGCGGCGCCGACGTATTTTCCGCCCGAAGTCGTGCGCGTGGGCGACCGCGATTTCATTTTCGTCGATGGCGGCATCACGACGTACAACAATCCCGCGTTCCAGGCTTTTTTGATGAGTACGATCGAGCCGTACAAGATCGGCTGGCCGGTGGGCGAAGATCGCATGCTACTCGTTTCGATCGGCACCGGCGTAGCGCCCATCGCCAACGCCGATCTCAATCCCGCTGAGATGAATCTCCTTTTCAACGCGAGCACGATTCCTTCCGCGCTCATGCTCGCCGCGCTCAACGAGCAGGACATGCTCTGCCGCGTTTTCGGCAAGTGTCTCGCTGGCGATGTGCTCGATCGCGAGCTCGGCGACCTCTGCGCGGCGCGCGGCCCGGTCGAACCGAAGCTGTTCACCTACGTGCGCTACAACGCCGAACTCACCCGCGCGGGACTGGACGCGCTCGGGCTTAACGATATCGCGCCCGAGACCGTGCAGAAACTCGATTCGGTCGAATACGTGCGCGACCTGCAGCGCGTCGGCCGCGCCGTCGCCGAACGCTCGGTACGCGCCGCGGACTTGCTGCTCAAGGGCTGAACGTGTCGGGAATCTTCATCAGCTATCGGCGCGAAGACGCGGCGGGACACGCTGCGCGTTTGTTCGACCGGCTGGCGGGCCCGTGGAGCGTACAAGGAAAAGTCACGGGCTTGGAACAAGTGAGCGTGCCGGCGGGAAAATTCCACGCGATCAAGGTCGAGGTTTACGGTAACCGCAATGCCGATGTGACTCAGGCATCGGCGGGATCGGTGGCGGTGAGATCGAAGATCGTCGTCTGGTTCGCGCCGGAAGTGAAACGCATCGTCAAGCACACGCGCGACACCTTCGCCCCGAACGGCAACGATCTGAGCAAGGACATTTACGAACTGGTGGAATACAAATTGAATTGAACGGCACTCGCGAAACCTTGCGTTCTTCGTTCAAGCGATGCCGCGATGATTGAGATGCGCGCCTGTATCGATGTCGGGAATCTCGACCGGGCGATCGAGTTTTACACGCGCGCGTTCGAGCTGAAGGTTGGACGCCGGCTCGGCGCCGCATGGGTCGAATTGCGCGGCGCTTCCTGCGCGATCGATCTCCTGTGCAATGCAGAAGGGAGTTCGGCTTACCCGGGTACGGACGAAGAGAGAAATTACCGGCGGCACTGGACGCCTGTTCACCTCGACTTTGTCGTTGAAGATGTGGAGTCAGCGGTTCGCCGCGCCGAAGCCGTTGGCGCGAAGTTGGACAGGGCAATCCAGGAACAACCCTACGGACGCATGGCCAACATGGCCGATCCCTTCGGCAATGGCTTTTGTCTGCTTGAGTTTCGCGGCCGCGGTTATGACGAAATGCTTGCTTCGGATAACGCCA
>JACMKV010000132.1 GCA_014379915.1 Burkholderiales bacterium | reverse complement strand
TGCCTGGGGCGTCATCTCTCCGCGCTCGATCCTGGCGAAGCGTCCTCGCAGTTGGCACGCCCACCCGCGCGAGACACCCAGCGCCTCAGCCGTTTGCCCGATACTCAAAGCGAACGCTAACGGCAGGTACGCCGCTTGCGCCATGCGCAACTCATCGATCGTCTTTGCCTGCTGGACGCGCATTTTCGCCAACTCAACAAATTCAGCGCCCGCTGCCCGTCTGGCCATGACCCCTCCCGATCAATCAGGAGAGGATATTATTTCACTTATGATTGCGAATTGGAATAAGGCCGATATCTTTTTGGTGGGCCTGAGAGTCCAGCCGGGCCGCGCATGTGGAACCTGCCCGTTGTTGCCACGCAAGCGATTGCATCTGGCTCGTTCCTGGTGGCCGACTTTGCGCGGGGCGCGATGGTCTTTGATCGGCAAGAGGTAACGGTTGAGATTTCTGCTTCTCATAGCGACTACTGGGTCCGTAATCTTTTGGCGATTAGGTGCGAACGACGTCTGGCGCTGGCCGTTTTCAAGCCGAGTGCGATTGTAAGCGGCTCGTTCGCCTGATCGATAACGGCGCTCTTATTATTAGTCGTGAGTCGGCGTCAAAGCTTCCGTGAAGAAACCGCGACAGCTCGCGGCGGGTTTTACTACCTTCACCCGCGCGGCGAGTGTTTCACCTGTTTGCAGGGAAGTTGTTGCGATCAAGTTCCCGGGCGGGTTGCTTGATCGTGGCAGCCATACGCTTATCATGCGCATGACAATTCGTCAGTCATTGAATTGTAAGGGATACACACATAGGGCGGTCAATTCCTCCCGGCTATCAGACGCTAGACCGTTCACGTAATGATTTTTTGCGCAGGCAGTTTGAAAAAACGAGTTTTTCGTGAGGGACACATGACACAACGAGCATCGACGCAGTTAAAAGCCATCCGTGGAACCCAACGCGCCGACCGAGCGCCGAAGCAGACCGGAGGCGAGCGCTTGACCAAAGCGCCGCCGCCGCCGGGTAACTTATCGCCGGCCGCTGCTGGCGAATGGAACGCGCTCGCTGACGTGCTGACACGGTCTGGCGCGTTGGTTAGTTCAGACCTTCGCCCGCTCGAACTGCTTTGCGAAACGCTGGCGACCGAAACCGTGTTGCGCGCGATTCTGAAAAACGGCCTCATGACGGGATTGAATAAGGCGCACCCGGCCTTTCGAATGCAGATCACAACGCGAACTCTAGCAGCACGTCTACTTACCGATTTCGGGCTCACTCCTAAAGCGAGGCAAGCCGTAGACTTTGCACCGCTTCCAGACGAGGAAGAGGCCGCCTGGGAAAAGATGATGGCCATGTAACCGCAGGCAGGAGATAGATCGGCTCGGCAAGAACAGTCTTTAGAATCTAACGATAGCGCCACCGACCAGGGCCAGCACGAACGAGCAGACAAGAGCAATGCGGTAACTCATGGCAACAGCGCGGGCGGCCCCGTTCAACTTCTGAAAAGAATTCATAGCTTGTCCTTGAAATGTCGAATTGCCGCCGCACATGCCCGGCTTTCGATCACCTCCCCAGAGTGTTTCTCAGCGGGGCCAGCGGCGGCAAGGGCATAGTTCGCAACTCGTGTGCCATCGCGCATAATTCCGCACCATGTGCGGCCGCTATGTTCTTCACTCGCCCCGGAAGGAATACGCTTCTTGGGTCATAAAAAACCGCCGCCGCTACGCAGTCTTGGCGTTCGCCCTATGTGCAAGCCTATCCGCGCACGCAGGGACGCTTCTTGGCCGCGTAGTAGGGATTACGGACGGCGATACGGTGACGGTGCTTGATGCGGGAAACGTTCAGCACACGATCAGGCTGTCCGGGATCGACGCGCCCGAGAAAAACAGGCGTTTGGGAACGCCTCACGCCAACATCTGGCGCGGCTCGTGTTCCGAAAACAGGTGCTAGTGATTGGGAAAAGCGGGACCGTTACCGGCGAATCGTCGGCAAGGTCCTAACGAACGGAACGGACGCCAACTTGGAACAGATCAGGGCTGGGTTGGCGTGGCACTACCAGAAGTATCGGCGCGAGCAGCCGATTGCGGATCAGCGGAGCTACGCAACCGCTGAGGAAAAGGCTTAGAGGGCAGAAAGGAAAGGGCTATGGCAGCAGACGAATCCGGCGCCGGTCCCGGCCGTGGGAATTCAGAAGAGAGAAGCGAGGATTTTAGAACTGCCTCTTGAGACCCGCCTGCTTTAGTACTTCGTTGGCAGTGTGGCGGGATTTGATCTCGCTATCTACTGGAAAACGAACGCCAGTCTGGGGACTAAACCAGATCTCATGATCGCCTTTGCCGGTACGCTCGAAACGACAACCAGAAGCTTTAAGGATGCTTTTAAGTTGAGGCGAAAAATCTGCCATCAGGCAAGGCAGCGGCCAGCCACTTCAAAGCGTTGGGTAAATAAGGCAAAGGAAACATCGTCTGCATCGGCATAGCCGTTAGCATCTAACAGCTCGGGAATCAGGGCACATAGTTTTTTGATAAGTGCTTCTACAGATTCTGCCTCTGTCACAAGGCCGGGGACATCGGAGCTTGTAGCGACCCACACGGAGGCCTCTTTGTCCCACCGCGCGTTGACGACGACTTGGCCGTTCTGCATGGGTGTGCTCCTGCTTAAAGTTAACTGCCAACTAAACGGGGGAAGGGAGATAGTTCCAGTCATTCCACCCCAGTAGGAATAACCTGTTAGATCGCAATTACATCGAGATTCTATCGCTTTGTTGCACGGCAGTAAATGCTACAACCTGTGCCAATTCGGTGAAAGAAAACCGCGAGCTATGGTAGACAAAGCTGTTTCGCCACGCGCGCCAGAAAAATACTATCGAACAGTCTTATCGTCTTGCAAAATTTGTTCAAGAGGGTTTCCGTTCGCCGCCCGCAAACACTGCGCATAAAGACGAAACCAATACTCCAGCTTATCTAGCGGTTGCTGCTTATCATCAATAGTTTGCTGGTTAATTATAATCATCAAATCGTACGCGACTCTTTGTGCAGAATCGTTTGAAATGTGTACCGGAGCAGCAATCCTTACATCTTCACTAGCCATAATTGAAGTCCTTATAAAGGGTTTATTCCTTGCACTGAATCAGCGAGACCGCCGCGGGCTCGTCATCTGAGGCTCCCATTCCCGGCGGTCTCTGTCTGCGATCAACTGGTCTCGCCTCGCCCGCAAGGGTTGCGCTCGCAGTGTTTCCACTAGCGCAGTTCTGGACATCCGTAATGGCGTGTTCGAGAGCAGCGATAGCGGCGTTGTAGGCCACGCGCTTTTCGTTCTCTGCCAGCACATCGTGGATTAGGTCTGCGAGCTTCAGGCTATGCATGTGAGTTCTATACAAGCGCTATACAGCTAATTTTGCTTTGGTTCAGAAAGTGCGGTAAGTTATTGATTCTTTGGCTCCCCGACGTGGGATCGAACCACGGACCCACTGATTAACAGTCAGTTGCTCTACCGCTGAGCTATCGGGGAATTTTGAAGCGCGCATTGTAGCTACCGGTTGAGGGCTGGGTCAATGCATCTTCGGATCGCATCGTTGTATCCGACATCGTGAATCGGTCACCCGAACACTTTTGCGATGCCCTCTGCAACATAATCGACGTTGCGCGAGTTCAAGGCCGCAACGCAGATACGACCGCTGTCGACCGCGTAAATGGAGTATTCGTCGCGCAGTCGTGCGATCTTGTCTTTGCTCAGTCCTGAATAGGAAAACATGCCGCGTTGCTTCAGCACGAAGTCGAAATTTCTTCCCGGTGCACGCGTTTTCAACTGGTCGACAAACTGCTGTCGGATCGCGCGTATCCGGTCGCGCATGGCGGCAAGTTCCCGCTCCCATAAGCCGCGCAATTCAGGGTCCGTCAGCACCGCCGCAACCACTTGGCCGCCATGCGTCGGTGGATTGGAATAGTTGGTTCGCACAACGCGCTTAACTTGACTCAACACGCGCTGCGCTTCGTCGTTGCTGCCAGTGCAAATGCTGAGCGCGCCGACCCGTTCGCCGTACAGGGAGAACGATTTGGAAAACGAGCTCGCGACAAACAGCGGGCTGCCGGCGTCTGCGAAGCGCCGGACAATGGCGCCGTCGGCGCCGATGCTCTCGCCAAAACCCTGGTAGGCAATATCGAGAAACGGGATCAAATTGCAGCTGGTGACGATCTCGATGACATCGGCCCATTGCCCCGCCGACAGGTCAACACCGGTAGGATTGTGGCAGCATGCGTGCAGCAGGACGATGCTTTCCTCGGCAAGGCCGCCCAGTGCGGCTTTCATCTCGGCAAATTTCAGCCCTCGCGTCGCCGGATCGTAATACGGATAGGTCTTGACCGGAAAGCCCGCGTTCTCGAATAGCGCGCGATGATTCTCCCAGCTCGGATCGCTGATCCAGACGGTCGCATTCGCGGCGACACGCTTGAGGAAATCCGCGCCCAGCTTCAAACCCCCGGTGCCGCCCAAAGCTTGGATGGTAATGCTGCGCGCCGTGGCGACGGCTTTTTCGCCAAATAACAGCGCTTGAACCGCGCGGTTATAGGTCGGTATGCCATCGATCGGCAGATAGCTGCGCGGGCCCGCTTTCTCCATCAACTGCGCCTCGGCGCGCCTGACGCATTCCAGCAGCGGGACTTTGCCGTTATCGTCGTAATAAACGCCGACGCCCAGATTCACTTTGTGCGGATTCTGGTCGGCGAGATAGGCTTCCGTAATGCCGAGAATAGGGTCGCGCGGCGCCATTTCTACGCGTGCAAGGAACGACGGCGAGGCTAGTGCGTCCATATCCTAGGATAAAAAATCAAGACGGCGAATTGTACCGTGATCGTTACCTTCCCCAACAGCCCATTCAAGCTTCATCAGCCCTTTTTGCCCGACGGCGACCAGCCGCAGGCGATCAAGGAACTCGTCGAAGGCCTGGCAGACGGCCTGTCGTTTCAAACGTTGCTCGGCGTAACCGGCTCGGGCAAAACCTACACGATGGCTCACGTCATCGCCCGGCTCGGCCGGCCGGCAATCGTAATGGCGCCGAACAAGACGCTGGCCGCGCAGCTTTATGCCGAGATGCGCGAATTCTTCCCTGAGAACGCGGTCGAGTATTTCGTCTCGTATTACGATTATTACCAGCCGGAAGCCTACGTGCCGTCGCGCGATCTGTTCATTGAAAAGGATTCGAGCATCAACGAGCACATCGAACAGATGCGTCTGTCGGCGACCAAATCGATGCTCGAGCGCAAGGACACCGTAATCGTAGCGACGGTTTCCGCGATCTACGGTATCGGCGACCCGGTCGATTATCACGGCATGGTCTTGCATCTGCGCGAGAAGGAAAAAACCGCCCAGCGCGACATCATCAAACGGCTGGTCGAGATGCAGTACGAACGCAACGAGGTCGAATTCAGGCGCGGCACATTCCGTGTGCGCGGCGACGTGCTCGATATTTTCCCGGCGGAAAGCTCGGAAACTGCATTGCGCGTGTCCCTGTTCGATGACGAGCTCGAAAGCCTGTCGCTGTTCGACCCGCTGACAGGCCACATTCATAGCCGGGTGGCGCGCTACACGGTTTATCCGTCGAGCCATTACGTAACGCCGCGCAGCACGACTTTACGCGCGATCGAGCAGATCAAGCTCGAGTTACGCGATCGCCTTGCCGAGTACGTGCGCGACAACAAGCTCGTCGAAGCGCAGCGCCTCGAAGGCCGCACGCGTTTCGATCTCGAAATGATGAACGAAATCGGCTTCTGCAAAGGCATCGAAAATTACTCGCGTCATCTGTCGGGGCGCAACGCCGGCGAACCGCCGCCGACACTGATCGATTATCTGCCGCACGATGCACTGATGATCATCGACGAAAGCCACGTGACGATTCCGCAAATCGGCGGCATGTACAAGGGCGATCGCGCGCGCAAGGAAAATCTCGTCGAATACGGTTTCCGGCTGCCGTCGGCGCTCGACAACCGGCCGCTGCGCTTCGACGAATTCGAACGCATGATGCGGCAGACGATTTTCGTATCGGCGACGCCGGCCGATTATGAAAACGCCCATCACGGAAAAGTCGTCGAGCAGCTCGTGCGTCCGACCGGTTTGACCGATCCGACCATAGAAGTGCGTGCCGCCTCGACCCAGGTTGATGACCTGCTATCCGAGATC
>JACMKV010000131.1 GCA_014379915.1 Burkholderiales bacterium | reverse complement strand
TACTTCTATCCCAAAGACAATACGCCCGGCTGCACCACGGAAGGTCAGCAGTTCCGCGACTTACACTCCGAATTCAGCAAGCTGGGCTGCGACATATACGGCATTTCGCGCGACAGCCTCAAGTCACACGAGAGCTTCAGGACCAAGATGAGCTTCCCCTTTCATCTGCTCTCGGACACGGATGAGGCGGCGTGCAAGGCGTTCGATGTCATAAAAATGAAAAACATGTATGGCAAGAAGGTGCGCGGCATCGAGCGCAGCACGTTCGTGCTTGATGGCGGCGGCGTGTTGCGCCGGGAATGGCGCGGCGTAAAAGTGCCGGGACATGCGCAGGAGGTGCTCGAATTCGTAAGAACCCTGAAGTGATCAACTCGCCGGGAGGTCCATGATCCAGCGCAAGCCTGCGTCGAACGTCGCCCGTTTCCCCTCATCTTCCATCCGGCTTTTCGTGCTGGATACCAACGTGCTCATGCACGACCCGACCTGCCTCTTCCGCTTTCAGGAACACGATGTCTACATCCCGATGGCGATCCTGGAAGAGCTCGACAACAACAAGAAGGGCATGTCGGAAGTCGCGCGCAATGCGCGGCAGGCGAGCCGGTTTCTCGATGACATCGTCAACAATGCCGTGGCCGATATCGAATCCGGTATTCCGCTTGAAGATCACGGCACCAAGAACGCGACCGGCCGCCTGTTTCTGCAAACCCAGGCGATCGGCACCGAACTACCGGCCACGCTGGCGAGCGGCAAGACCGACAACCGCATCATTGGCGTCGTGCTGCATTTGCAGGCGACCCACCCCAAACGCCAGGTCATTCTGGTCAGTAAAGACATAAATATGCGCATCAAGGCGCGCGCCTTGAGTCTGGCCGCCGAAGATTATTTCAACGACAAGACGCTCGAAGATACCGATCTGCTATACACCGGCATGCTCGAACTGCCGGCCGATTTTTGGGATGCGCACGGTCATGGGATGGAATCGTGGCAGCAAGGCGGGCAAACGTTTTACCGCGTGCGCGGCCCGTTGTGCGCGGACTTTCTGGTCAACCAGTTCGTCTACCTGGAAAACGACAAGCCGTTCTACGCGCTCGTCAAAGAGATCAGCGGCAAGACCGCGATCCTGCAAACCGTGCGCGATTACACGCACCAGAAAAACAACGTTTGGGGCATCGTCGCGCGCAATCGCGCCCAGAATTTCGCGCTGAATCTGCTGATGAATGCGGACGTCGATTTCGTCACCCTGCTCGGTCAGGCCGGAACCGGCAAGACGCTGCTGACCCTGGCGGCGGGCCTCATGCAGACCCTCGAGCACAAAAATTACTCCGAAATCATCATGACCCGCGTCACGGTTCCGGTCGGCGAGGACATCGGTTTTCTACCGGGGACGGAGGAAGAAAAAATGACGCCATGGATGGGCGCGCTCGAAGACAACCTCGACGTGCTGAACAAGACCGACGAAGAGGCCGGCGAATGGGGGCGGGCGGCGACGCGCGATCTGATCCGCTCGCGCATCAAGGTCAAGTCGCTGAACTTCATGCGCGGCCGCACTTTCATCAAAAAGTATCTGATCATCGACGAAGCGCAGAACCTGACGCCGAAGCAGATGAAAACGCTGATAACGCGCGCCGGCCCGGGAACCAAAGTCGTGTGCCTCGGCAATATTTCACAGATCGATACGCCGTATCTGACCGAGGGCAGCTCGGGACTGACTTACGTCGTCGATCGTTTCAAAGGCTGGGCGCACAGCGGTCACGTGACCCTGCAACGCGGCGAGCGCTCGAGGTTGGCGGATTACGCAGGAGAGGTGCTGTAATCGATCAAGCCGCCTCGGGAGACATGCGCTGGCGCATCGCCGACGCCTCTGGTGCGGCCGATCGGTTCGCCTTGCAAAGCTGTTACTGCAGCGATCACGAGAAAAAGCAACTGCGCGAAAAACAAAGCGCCATCGCGGCGCCAATCCAAAGCCTCACCATTCGCGGAGCTACGCACCAATGCCCGTCGCCTGCGGGGTGTGAGTGAACTGGATGCGTCAGTGAACTCCGCTGCCGCGCTATAATCTGTGGTCGCTTCTCTCCTTTTTCCTGGCGTCGCCAGTTATGCCCCGGTTTATGCCCGGTCGACGAGCCAGCATCTTTAAACGCCGGTAATGTCCCAACGCCTCGTATTAAGCTTCTATCAGAATCCGGTGGCCGCGGCCGCCACCTTGGCCGGTCTCCGGCAACAGCGTTACACCCGCTCGGCCCTGATCCAAAAATCCGAAGGCAAACTGAGCGTAGATAACGGCGGTGTGTCGCCGCGCGATGGCGCGCTGGCGGGCGCTGCGATTGTTCCGCTGGCGGCAATCCTGATCCACAGTTTTTTCCCGGCGCCGTTTTCCGCGCTGGCGATGGCCATTGCGGCGTTAATCTTCGGCGCCGCCGCGGGCGCGCTATTCGCGCGCTGGCTGGTGCCGGGAGTGAGCCGCCGGCTTCTCGCAAAATACAAACGCAGACTGATCGAAGGCGAAACGCTGGTGATGGTGCAGGCGTCGGCGCGCAGTGTCGGGCAAGTCCTGGCGCTGCTCGACAAGTCCGAGGGCGCGCAGGCGATCACCTTTGTAATCCACCGGCGGCGCGGACCGGAAGAAGTCCTGCCGCCGCTGCGCTCGGACTTGTTGCCCCCCGAACGCCTGCAAGCGATCGCCGCCCGGCTGGCAGCGGAAACACGCACCAAGCCGGCCGGCTCGGCGCCGAGGCTGTTCAAGCGTTTGCGCGAGAGTTCCCGCATTCTGAAAAACATTCATCAGGATTTGCTCGATGCCGCTCGCTCGCAAGAAAGTTTTTCGTTGTCTTCGGAATGGCTGCTCGATAACGCTTATGTGATCCAGGGACAGATCGACGATGTATGGCGCAATCTTTCCCGGCGTTTTTATGCCGAGCTGCCGGCGGTTGCCAATGGGCGGCACGCGGGCTTGCCGCGGGTTTATCGCATTGCCACCGAGTTGATCGACAACACCGGCGGCGGTTTGAACCGCGCCGAGATCAGCGGCTTCCTGACAGCGTTCCAGCTAATTTCGCCGTTGACCATGGGTGAGCTGTGGGCGCTGCCCATGATGCTGCGCCTGGCCCTGGTCGAACGTCTGCGGCACCTGGTGATCGGTGTCGACGTGCGCCAGCGTGAAGCCGAGCATGCCGAATTCTGGGCCAATCGGCTGCTGAGCGCCGCACGCCGCGATAACGACAGCGTGCTGCCGTTCCTGGCTGATCTGGCGAGCGAGTTTCCGGCGCCGACCGCGCATCTTGCCGACGAGCTGATCGCTCGCCTGTCCGACGAGGAAGCCGTGCTGGCGCCGGTGCGCGGCTGGCTCGAGCGCAAGCTCGAAGTCCCGCTGGCCGAGGCCTTGCGGGAGGAGCAGAGGCGGCAAACGGCGGATCAAGTGCTGTTGGGCAACGCCATCACTACGTTGCGGCAGCTGACGCAACTCGATTGGCGCGAAGTGTTCGAGGGCGCGAGCAGCGTCGATGCGCTATTGGCCGCCGACCCGGTGTACACGCGCATGGATTTCGCGACGCGCGATTGCTACCGGCACGAAATCGAACGCATTGCGGGCCGTTCCAATGCCAGGGAGGTTGACATCGCGCGCCATGCCGTCGATCTGGCGGCGGCCGGCAGCGACGAGTTAAGCCGGCACGTCGGTTTTTATTTGCTCGACAACGGCCGCCGGCAACTCGAAGCGCGCGTCCATTGCAAACCGTCGATCGCGCAGCGCCTGCGGCTCTGGAGCGCGCGGCGGCCGGCGCTGGTTTATGTTGGTGGCATAGTGCTGACAACCTCGGCGCTGAACGCCGGCGTCATTGCCATCGCGGCGCGTGCGGGAACCGATCCCGCGGCGCTGTTTTTGCTGGCTGCGCTGATGCTTTTGCCGGCCAGCGAAATCGCGCTGCAGATCGTCAACTATGTACTGACGCTGTTGCTGACGCCGCGCATCCTGCCGAAGATGTCGTTCGAATCCGGCATTCCTGACGAGTTCGGCACCCTGGTCGTAGTGCCGATGATGCTGCTGACGCCGATGAGCGTGCGCGAGCAGATCGAGCGGCTGGAAATTCGCTATCTGGGCAATACCGACGCCAATTTGCGCTACGCGCTGTTCAGCGATTTTTCCGACGCGCCGTCCGAGCACATGCCCGAGGACGCCGAATGGCTGGAGCTGGTGGCGCGGCACATCGAGGAGTTGAATCTACGCCACGGCGCCGGCCGCTTTTTCTGGTTCAACCGCGAACGGCGCTGGAGTGCGAGTGAAGCGCGCTGGATCGGCTGGGAAAGAAAGCGCGGCAAGCTCGAACAACTGAATCGCTTCCTGGCCGGTGACGCGGAAAGCGCAAGCCTGCTGCGTGCCGGAGACGCCGCGCGCCTCCGCGATATACGGTTCGTCATCACGCTCGATGCCGATACCCAGTTGCCGATGAATACCGCGCGGCGCATGGTCGAAACGCTCGCCCATCCGCTGAACCGCCCGAATCTGGCGGCCGATGCGCGTAGCGTCTTGCGCGGCTACGGAATCATACAGCCGCGCGTTTCGACGAGTTTGCCAAGCGCCGTGGCGACGCTGTTCGCGCGCTGCTTCACCAACCTGACCGGCACCGATCCGTATTCGCACGCGGTGTCGGATGTTTATCAGGATTTGACTGGCGAAGGAAATTATCACGGCAAGGGCATTTACGATCTCGAAGTGTTCCATCGCGTGCTGTCCGGCCGTTTTCCGGAAGCGCATCTTTTGAGCCACGATTTGCTCGAAGGCGCCTTTGTTCGCGTCGGCCTCGCCAGCGATATCGAATTGTTCGACCAATTTCCGGCCGATTACCAGACGTACGCCCAGCGCCAGCATCGCTGGATCCGCGGCGACTGGCAGATCGCGGATTGGCTGCTGCGTTCGGCGCCGACTGCCGGCGGCCGCGAGCGCAATCCGCTGTCGGCGATCAGCCGCTGGAAGATTCTGGATAATCTGCGCCGCTCTCTGGTGCCGTTCGCATCGCTTGCGCTGTTGTTATGCGCCTGGCTGCTATCCGCCACGCCCGCTTTATGGAGCGCCGTCGTCGCAGCGGTGTTTCTGCTTCCGCCGTGCCTTTCGGCGCTCAACGGACTCACCAAACCGGCGATCCTGACCTTTGCCCATTGGCGCGATCTGGGCCGCGACTTTTTACGCGCCCTGACTTTGTTGGCATTGTTGCCGCATCAGGCGGTTATCGCGCTCGACGCCATCGTGCGCGTCTGGTATCGGCGTCTGATCAGTCATCGTCTGTTGTTGCAATGGGACAGCGCGCAAGCCATCGAGCGCCGGGCCGGCGGTCAGCAACGCGAGTTCCTGTTGAAAATGGCGTGGGCAACGACAGCTGCATCCGCGATCGCGTATCAGATCAACCTGAGTCAAGCGGGGATGCAATTCGGGATGCAGGCTTTCGCCCTGTTATGGCTGGCCGCTCCGTTGATCGTTATCGGATTGAGCCGGCGCGCGTGGCATCGTCCGGCGCAGCCGCTTACCGAGGCGGATCGCCGCATGCTGCGCCTGATCGCGCGCCGCACCTGGCGTTATTTCGATGACTTCGTCGATGCGCGAAGCAACTGGCTGCCGCCCGACAATTACCAGGAATTCATGCTCGCCGAAGTCGCGCAACGCACGTCGCCGACCAATATCGGATTCGGCCTACTGGCAAATCTGGCGGCGCGCGACTTTGGCTATATCACGACCGACGATGCGCTGGCGCGCACTCAGGCGACGCTGGACACTCTCTCCAGGCTCGAACGCTTCGAAGGCCATTTGCTGAACTGGTACAGCACCGCGACCCTGCAACCGCTGCACCCGCGCTATATATCGATGGTCGATAGCGGCAATCTGCTGGCGGCGTGCTGGACCGTGCAGCAGGGGTATGAACAATTGTTGAACGGCCCCGTGATCGCGCCGCCGGCGTTGGCCGGACTGGCCGATGTTCTGGCGTTGATCGATGAATCGGGCGCGGCGGATGCGTCGTCCGCGGAAATCGAGGCGTTGCATGCGGCTACCGCGACGCCGCGTCAGCCGCTCGAAGAAATCGTGCGGCGCATTGCCCTGGCGACGCGCCACTCAGAAGCGCTCGCGAGCTCCCAGGCGCTCGCGGGTCATTTGGACGATTCGGAACAGGCCG
>JACMKV010000130.1 GCA_014379915.1 Burkholderiales bacterium | reverse complement strand
GCCCCGATCTGCTGTTGCAGGCGGTCCGCGAATTCGATGCCAACAGCGACGGCGCCGCGGGCGATTTCATCGGCCCCGACGGCCTGATCGATGCCGCCAAATTCGATGCCCAGGGTCACCGCGGCGCGCGCAATCTGCGTCCGGAAAACACGCTTCCGGCGATGGAAGCCGCACTCGACAACCTGATGACGACGCTGGAAACCGATAACGGCGTGAGCTCGAACGGTGTCGCCATATTGAATCACGATCCGAAGATCGAAGCCGCCAAATGCCGCAACGCCGACGGCACGCCTTATACGGCAGTCGATGAAGTCTTCATCAAAAATTTGACCGCAGCGCAGATTCAGTCGCGTTTCATTTGCGACAAGGTTTTCCGCGGCCCTGAACAGCAGAACGATCCGGCGCTGTCTCCGGCCAGCATCGCTTTCGCCGCGGCGCGCGGTTTGATGCATCCCTACGTGATGCCGACTACCCAGCAGTTGTTCGACTTCGCCGAATTCTATATTGCGTATTACAGCACTGGCGGGCCCGGCACTGCGCACGCCGATGCGGGCAAGCGCAAAGCCAATGCCGAGCGCGTCCGTTACAACATCGAAACCAAGATCAATCCGCGCGCCGAGTTCGCCGCGCGCACTATCGCCGCCGAGCCATTCGCGGCAGCCGTAGCCGGGGTGATCGCCGCCAATCGGCTCGAAAGCAAGGCCGATATCCAGTCCTTCGATTTCCGCACCCTGCTCGAGGTCCACAAGACATTTCCGGCGATACGCACGGTATTCCTGTTCGGCGATTTTCCGATCTTTGCCGATCGTTCGATCGAAGGCTCCGACGATGGCACCAATCTGCAGGATGAAAATGGCGCGAATACGCCTTGGCTCGCCGGCCTGTTCTGGCCGTATCGGGCGACGGCCGATAGCGCGCCCTTCAAGGTCGCGCGCAGCGGCGGCTTCGAAGGAATGGCTTTATCGACAGACGGCAAAAAGCTCTATCCGCTGCTCGAAGCGCCGCTGGTCGGCGCTACTACGAGCGACGCCAAGACCCTGCTGATCCACGAATTCAATCTCGACCGCAACGTTTACACCGGCAAGCGTTTCAAATATGCGCTCGACGCCGGTGGCACCAACATCGGCGACTTCATTCTGTATAACCGCAAGGAAGGTCTGGTCATCGAGCGCGACGGCAGCCAGGGCAAACTCGACGGCTTCAAGAAGATTTACAAAATTCAATTGAACGATCCCGAAGGCTTCGTCGGGAAGGAGGAGCTGGTCGATCTACTCGCAATCAAGGATCGCGCGCGCATCAGCGAGCCGGGTCAGCCTGGCGACGTGGGGCTCGGCAAAAAATTCGCGTTTCCGTTCGTGACCATCGAAGACGTGGTGGTGCTGAACAGCAAAACCCTGGGTGTCATCAACGACAACAATTATCCGTTCAGTGTCGGTCGCCATGTCGGTTCGGGCGAACCTGACGACACCGAGTTCATCCAGATCAGGCTCGACGAGCGGCTCGATCTCGACGACAAACATTGAGACGCCCGGATGAAGGACTCAAAGCTGCTGCTTGCGTTCTTTTTCAGTTGCGCCTGCGTGCTTGCCGCCGATAGACATTATCACGATGGCGACGATCTCGACATGCGGCGCATCGCTGCGGAACCCATCGAATGGCGCGACGATGTCGAACCGGGGCGCAATTACGCCGCGGGGAAAAACGAGCCGCTGAAGGTCAAGTTCCCTGCCTTCAGGGGGCTCTGGTCCTCCGTTCGCGGTGAGCCCTTCGATTTCGCTTGTATGGGGACAGTGGCTTCTTCTCACCTTTCGATCCAGCACTCGAACGACGAGACGATGCCGAAGTTCGGCGACGCTACAGACAACGTGCTCAAGATCACCGGCTTCAAGGTGAAGTAGGAAAGCGCGCAGCGCAACCCCTCCGGCGCTGAGCGCTCAAATTCAAAGGCCGCATCCGCGGCCTTTTTTTTAAAATTGGGCGAAAATACTTTAAACGACGCCGCTTTTGCCGCGACCTTGGCCTTGAATTTTTCAGCGTCGATCACGAACCGTTCGTGTACGCCTTCCCAAATTGTGTCAACGCCATCGTGCGCGGGATTGAAAAAGCTAGCCTGCCGCCGTCTACTTTCGCGAGCGTCACGTTCACGGTCACTGTAAAACCAGGCGGCGTCGGTGCAAGATGCGAAAACCTGAAGTCGGTAGCAACTCAGGGCACTAGCTCGCGGCAGCAAACGGAATATGGCAAACTCTGCCGTTCTCCGATTCCCCGGTTCTT
>JACMKV010000129.1 GCA_014379915.1 Burkholderiales bacterium | reverse complement strand
TTCGCCGGGAATACGGCGAGGCTGTCGACATCGAATGGCGTGCTTTTGAACTACGACCCGAGCCACATCCGACGCTCGACCCGGACGGCGAATATCTGCATCGCGTGTGGAATCAATCGGTCTACCCGATGGCGCAGCAACGCGGCATGGTTCTCAAGCTGCCGCCGGTGCAGCCGCGCAGCCGCAAGGCGTTCGAGCTGGCCGAATTCGCGCGCGAACGCGGACGATACGACGAGACACATCGCGCGCTGTTCAAGGCTTTTTTCGAACACGGTCGCGATTTGAGCGACGTCGACGTACTCCTGGAAATCGCAGCGGGCGTGGGTTTGGACACGGATGGGGTGCGCGCCGCGCTCGATCAATCACGTTACGTCGAACGTGTGCTCGCCGCGCAACGCGAGGCGCATCGGCTGGGCATCGGCGGCGTTCCCGCGATACTCATCGGCGGCGCCGATCTGCCTTTAAGCGAAGCCGAGAACCTCTCTGGCGCCCAGCCTTACGAAATCGTCAGGGGCAGCGGTAGCGCGCGCGGTCGGATCGGCAAAACGAACAACTCGCCTGGAAGTTTCGGGGCTTCCTTATCGTGCGCTCAACAATAAAAAACCCGCCTCGCGGCGGGTTTTGTAGATACGAAACAGCTCAAATCGGTGACCCGTATTGATGTAGTTTGGCGGCTTGCGCCAACTGCATCAGCACTTGGCGCGCTTGCAGTTCGAGCTGGCCGCGTCTCGCCTCGGTGCTTTTGCTTACCGCGCCGCAACTGACGACAAGCAGATTGCCGGCGAGCGTAAAATAGCCGCGGTAGAGCTTACCGCGATATTCGAGGGTGATCGGGGATGCAATGCTGTTAACCGCACGGTTGCCGCGACGATCCCGCGGTTCGCTCCCCCTCGGCGCAGTGCGCGAAACGAGCTTCATCGGCTCACGCACGGCCATAGCCCATGACTTCGAATGCATGCGTGCCGGCCCCGTCTACATATAGCGTTTGCGGCTCCTCGAGTTCAATTGCGAGTCGAACGCCATCCCCCAGAATCTCGCAAGGCCGCGGGTCCGCCTGAGTGCGGTAAACGCGCGTTCGTTGCGACGCCGAACAATGCAGCACGACCATTACTGCGTCGGCCGGAATGAAGTCGTGCAGGTTGAGTTTTTGCATGGTTGTCTCCCTTTTACGTATCACGGCCTGTTGGCCAAGTGTTTTGATTAGCATTCGTTTCAGGCAGTGCTGCGTCCGGCTTGGCGAAGCGCTCGAGCTGACCGCTTCTCGCAAGCTCCAGCAATAATTCACGGGCGCGCATTTCGACGTGGTCCTCGATTCCATCGAGATGGGAGATCACCTCTCCGCAAGTCACTGTGAGGCGGCCGCTGTCGAACTGGTAATTTCCCCGATACTTTTTGTTGTTGAACTGAAGTGTAATTCGCGAAGCATTCGGCACTTTCGCATCGCGAGGCGTCCAGTAATTGTTCTGTTCGTCTTTCCTGATCTTGTGACTGTCGGTCTTCTTCGACGCGGGCGAAGGCGTAAAAAATTTCGCTATGGCCTTCGGTATGTCCAGCTCTATTTTCATCATGCTTTCCGGTTGACGACATTCCGCCGGATGCGCCCTGTTTTCGACCGAAATCCGATGATTCTCAGGGCGCTTTGCGGCGGTTACCGCGATGCATCGCAACTCGCGTGCCAAAAAAACAAACCCGCCGAAGCGGGTTTGTTTGACGATGCTTTTACTCGATCGGTCTGATGCCGGAGCGTCAGCCCGACTATTCGCGCAAGTCAGCCTTGTGATTTACCCGTCGCCTTGCCGTCGTCCTGTCGGCGGAAACCTGCCATTTTGACCAATCCGCCAAAACGATAATCGCGCCTGAACTCTGGATTTCCTTGACGTTGTTCGACATCTAATTCTACTGAAACCCGAGCACGCCGCGCGCGATGGGCGCGGCACTGCTCGATTGTCCGTTCGTAGCAGATCTACATCCGCGCTGCGGTCAACAACTCAACGCCCCAATTCGCCGCCAGCGGATCGCTCTTGCCCACCCCGGGCATCAGATGTATTCCCTCGGCAAGCAGCGACACCTTGATATGTTCGCCCTGACCGAGGCCGTTGCGGCGCGCGACGTGGGTCGGCACCATCATGCTGATGGCATGATCCTGCTCACCTCGCACCCAGAAAGTCACACTGGTGTGCTCGCCCAACGGCACGTATTCGGCAATGATGCCAGCGACAGGATTTTCGCGTTCGCCGCGCGAAGGCCGGTCTCGGCGATGCACCAGCACGTACTCGGCCGGAATCACCCAATTTACCGAAGCCCCGGGTAAAAATTCGGGCTGATAACGGACTTCCAGCGCGTATCCCACCCAGGAGATAAGGGTCAGTTGCGCGTAGGGCCGATGTTCGACTATCTTCCCCTCAAACACGTTGGGCAGATCGACGAGGCGCGCAACTAGCGGGCTCACCGGACGCGCCATCACCTCCTCCGGCGACCCTGTCTGGAGCGTGTCGCCCTGATGCAAGATACAGATGCGATCGGCAAGCATGCGCGCTTCGTTCAAATCGTGCGTGACGAGAACAATGGGCATATCCAGCTGCCGCCGCAACTGCGCCAGTTCACGCTGCAGTTTTTTACGCGTGACCTGGTCGACGGCGGAAAACGGTTCGTCCAGAAGCAGCACTGTCGGATCGCGCGCCAATGCCCGGGCCAGCGCCGTCCTCTGCTGCTGCCCGCCGGAAAGCTCGGCTGGACGTCGCGCTTCCAAACCTTCCAGGTGGACCAGTGCAAGTAATTCGCGAGCGCGGCCATCGCGCCGCGCGCCGGCCACGTGCCCGAGCGTGGTCTTCACATTTTCAAGTGCGCTCAAATGTGGAAACAAGCCATAACTTTGAAATACGAAGCCGATCGAGCGGCGCTGCGGCGCGAGGTCGATCTTTTGCCGCGTATCGAACCAGGTTGCGCCATTACAGGTGATGGCGCCTTTACGCGGACGATACAGGCCGGCGATTGAGCGCAGCAACGTTGTCTTGCCGCTGCCCGATGGCCCGACCAACACCAGTAACTCTCCTCGCCCGCAAGTGAATTCGGCATTCAACGGTATCGGTCCCGGCTGGCGCAACGCAACGCGCAATCCTGCGCCGGCCAGATCAGGCATGGCGCCGGTTACCGCGGTTGCTAAGCAGATAAACAAATGCTATCGACATAAATGAGAAAACCAATAGCGCGGCCGACATCAGGCCTGCTGCGGCAGAATCGAACGCTTGCACCCGGTCGTAGATCGCAATTGCAATAGTCTTCGTCTCGTCGGGGATGCTGCCGCCGACCATTAGCACGACTCCAAATTCGCCGAGGGTGTGCGCGAACGTCAATACCACTCCCGATAAGATGCCCGGCCACGCAAGCGGCAGCTCGATGCGCGTGAAGATGCGCCAGCGCGACAGGCCGCAGCAGGCCGCGGCATCGCGTATGTCATCGGGAATGGCTTCGAAGCCGCGCTGCATAGGCTGGATCGCGAACGGCAAATTGAATACAACCGAGGCCACCACCAGACCGGAGAACGTGAAGACCAGAGAATCGCCGAGCAGCGATTGATAAAGCCGGCCGATCGCTGAGTTTCCGCCCATCGCGACCAGCAAATAGAAACCGAGCACGGTCGGCGGCAGCACCAACGGCAGTGCCAGCAGCGCCTCGATCAGACTTTTACCCTTGAAATGCCGCCACGCCAAAACTCGGCCAAGCACGATGCCGATGGGCACCAGAATAGTCGCCGTCCACGCCGCAAGCTTGAGCGAAAGCGCGAACGCCGGCCAATCCATTATTCGCCGGGCAGCGCAAAGCCATAACGCTTGAAGATGGCGCGCGCCGGCGCCGATTGTAAGTATTGATAGAACAGCTTCGCGGCATCGCCGGCATTTTTTGTAAGCACCATGCGTTGCTGCAGCGGCTCGTGCCACTCTGCCGGAATAAGCGCGTAAGTCCCGAGCTTGGCGATCGTCGGCGACAATACCTGCGCATAGGCGACGATGCCGCCCTGCGCCGAGCCGGACGTGGCGAATTGCGCGGCCTGCGAAACATTCTCCCCCAGGACCAGGGCCGGCTTGATCTTGTCCCACAAACCGGCCTTGGTTAGCGCTTGTTGCGCCGCCCGTCCGTAGGGCGCGTGTTCCGGATTAGCGATAGCGAACTTCCTGATGCGCCCATCGGCAAGGGCGGCAGTGAGATCCTTGAGTTCGGCATCGGGCTTAAGTGGTGAATCGTTCGGCGCGATCAGCGCGATCCTTCCGATCGCGTATAGCACGCCGTTGTCCAGAGTTTTGCCCTCCTTTGCGAGCGCCAGCACATAACTTTCGTCGGCGGACAGGAACAACTCAAACGGCGCGCCCTCTGCAATCTGGCGGCGAAAGTTGCCGGAGGAGCCGAAAACGAGCTTCACCTGCCGCCCGCTTTGTTTGGTAAACGCCGTGGCGACTTCCTGCAGCGCGAATTGCAAGTCGGAAGCAGCCGCAGCGACGGGAACATCCGCTGCCATCGACTGCGCGCAACAAAGGATGAGTGCTAATAGAAACAATCGAATTCGCATAGTAACCTTGCAAAAAGCGCAGCATATCTAAGAATATAACGCGCGACACAACATCACAATCAAGTCCGCGGAAACGGTTATGAAACTTTCGATATGAGCTTGAGAAACTCCGCGGCCTGGCTTTCAATAGTCTCGGCTGCGAGGCTTTCCATCGACCGGTTGCGGCGCAGAACTTCTTTGCCGAAGTCGGTAATTCGCGCGCCACCCCCGCCCTTGCCGCCGGTTGCGGTGTCCACGAGCGGTTGCTCGAACGAGCGGTTCATCGCATCCATCAGCAGCCAGGCGCGGCGATACGACATTCCAGTTTGCCGGGCGGCGGCGGAGATGGATCCGGTTTCGGCGATCGCTTCGAGCAGGTCGGCTTTGCCCGGGCCCATGGCCCAGGCAAAGCGGATGCGAACCTTCGGTTTGAGAGTCGGACGTGAACCGGCCACGTTACGCGCCTGCG
>JACMKV010000128.1 GCA_014379915.1 Burkholderiales bacterium | reverse complement strand
AGGCTGCAATGCGCGCATCCCTTGCGCACGTTATTCGAGTCGCCGACGATTGCCGGGATCGCTGACGCGACAGCATTGCGACATGCGGAAGTCTTAGACCAGGATCAGATGCTGAACCTGCTTGTGGAAATCGAAAGTCGTGGGGATGAGGAAACTTTAGTCCCAGCTGATTCCGCGAACGGGGGCCGCGCATGAAAAGCGATCTCTACTATCCGGCCCAGCTTCTGCGGCACGACGGCCGGCGGATGTTTCCGGGCAGCGCGTTCGTCGAGTTTCCCAAGTCGGAGACCGAGCAATCGCTGATTGCGCGTTTCGAGCGCCAGGTCGAGTTATATGGCCCCGCCCTCGCCATCAAGACCCCGCGAGACGAGCTCAGTTACAGGGACCTGAATCGCGCCGCTAACCAGATCGCGCACGCGCTCCTTGCGCGCGGCGGCGATGTAGAGGAGCCGGTCGCCTTGCTCCTCGAGCGCGGCGCCGTCGCCGCAATTCTAGGCGTCCTCAAAGCCGGCAAGATTTACGTGCCGCTCGACCCCTCATTTCCGCTCGCGCGGAATGCTCAGATTCTCAAGGACGCCGCGCCGGCTTTGATCATCACCGACGACCAGCATCTTTCCCTCGTCTCGTCCCTAAGCCGCGGCAGCACCGCCGCTATTGTCAATATTGAGGAACTCAATACCACCACTACAAACCCGGGTCTGACAATTTCTCCGGATCGGCTCGCTTACATCCTGTACACCTCCGGCTCCACCGGCCAGCCGAAGGGAGTTGTGCAGAATCATCGCAACGTCTTGAACGTCGTTGAGCGTTACACCAACGCCGTCGGCCTCAACGTGAACGACCGCCTGGCTTTGCTGCCATCCATCAGCGTGACCGCTTCGGTCGGTAATATTTTCGGCGCGCTGCTGAACGGCGCATCGCTGTTTCCCTTCGACGTCAAAGCGAATACGGGCGCCGACCTCGCGGACCATCTGGACCGATATGGGATCACCGTTTATCAGTCGGTGCCGGCCGTGTTCAGGCATTTCGCAAACGCGCTGACTGGCAACGGCCTGTTTCCGGATTTGCGCGTTATCCGGCTCGGCAGCGCTCCGGTCTACCGAAGCGATTTCGATTTGTACAAAGCGCATTTTTCTGACGGTTGCGTGTTCATCAACGGCTACGGTGCGTCCGAAATGAGTACCGTCAGCCAGTATTGCATGGACAAAAACACGGAAATCGACAGCGCGACGGTGCCGATCGGTTATCCGCTTGCCGACACTCGGATCGTCCTGCTCGATGACGAGAGAAAGCCGGTTGCAAACGGCAGCGTCGGAGAAATCGCGCTGCAAAGCCGATACCTGTCTCCTGGTTATTGGCGCAATGCGGCGCTGAGTTCCGAAGTCTTTCTCGACGATCCGTCCGGAGACGGCACGCGCCTTTATCTGACCGGAGATCTTGGACGCGCGGCCCCCGATGGCTGTATCGAGCACCTCGGGCGCGAGGATTTTCAGGTCAAGGTGCGGGGCTTTCGCATCGAGACGGCGGAAATCGAATCGGCGCTCATGCAGCATGCGCAGATCAAAGAGGCGGTCGTTATCGCACGCGGCGAGGAAGGCGACGACAAGGTCTTGGTCGCCTTTATCGTATGCCATACGTCTATTGCGTCGCTCAACGTTGAGCTGCGCGCTCATCTCAAGGAAACGCTGCCTGATTACATGCTGCCCGCCGCGTACGTAATGCTCGATGCGTTCCCGGCCACGCCGAACGGGAAGATCGACCGGCCAGCGTTGCTCGCAATAGAACATCGACGCGACAATGCCTGTGCGCATACCTCGGTCGCACCTCGCACACCTAACGAGGAGATGCTGGTAGACATCTGGTGCCAATTGCTGGGGCTCGAGTGCATCGGCATCCACGACAACTTCTTCGATCTCGGCGGCCATTCGCTGCTTGCAACCCAAGTGATCTCGCGTGTGCGCAGCGAATTTCACATCGATCTGCCGCTGCGCGCTTTGTTCGAAGCGCCGACCGTTGCCGGTTTGGCTCTGGTCGTCGTCCAGGCACAAGCTGGCGATTGGGAGCCCGACGAGATCGCTGATCTGCTGGCCGAGCTGGATAAAGCCATCGGATGAAGCGGGCGGAACCGGCGCCGCCCAACAAGTGCTGTCAGCATGACGCAAAGCACGATAGGAGCGCGCTCCTGCGCCGCGGTATTTTCCTCCGGATATTTCGTCGCAAAATTTGGTTATGCGCGCGCAGGCGAAAAAGCCGGGGGCGCCGCACACGGCGGACTACACCACGATCCCGTTGTTCGTTCCCGCCCACAGCTTCGACCCAGGCTGCTTGACCTCGCTGTCCTTGACGGACGACGAGGTGCATGTTTGGCGCGCCTGGCTCGATGAGCTGCCGCAATCGAAAGACGTGCTTTCGACCGATGAATTGCAGCGCGCCGCACGTTTTCACTTCGACAAGGACAGGCGGCATTTCATCGCCGGCCGCGCGTGGCTGCGCACCTTGCTCGCCCGCTATCTAAACACCGACGCTGCCCGGCTGCAGTTTGTCTACGCCGCGCGCGGCAAACCCGCGCTGGTCGATGGATCCGGCGGTCATCTGCGCTTCAACCTCGCGCACTCGCACGGCCTCGCGCTGGTCGCGATGACGAAAAGACGCGAGATCGGCGTCGACGTCGAGTGTATTTCGGCATCGGTCGCCGGCCCGGAAATAGCCGAACGCTTTTTTTCAGCAGCCGAAGTCATCGCACTGCGCAGCTTGCCCGTCGAACAACAACAAGAGGCGTTCTTCGCCGGCTGGACGCGCAAGGAAGCGTATATCAAGGCGATCGGAGTTGGCCTGTTCGCCGCACTCGATCGTTTCACCGTTTCGCTGACGCCGGGCGCGCCGGCGGCCTTGCTTGAGGTAGCCGACGATCCGCGCGAGGCCGCGCGCTGGACGATGCGCGAATTGCATCCGGGCGATGGCTATGCGGCTGCCGTCGCCGTCGAAGGCCGCGATTGGCGATGGTGTTGCTTCGACTGGCAGCCGCCGTCTGTTACTTAGTGTCCTGAGTTGCGTGTAGCTACAGAAAAGATGCCGAGAATCGCCGCCCTACCGCGTTGCGAATTACGTTCAATGAGCTCGCCAGGTGTCCAACCTGGCTGTGGTTCGCGCCGCCTGTGGTTTGCACCCCGCCTGTGGTTTGCACCCCTTATGGCGTCGATTTCGGCACTTTTCACTGCCAGCCTCAAGCGCCGTCCTGATTATTCCGCGAACTAACAACTCAGGACACTAGCTTTCCGTTACGCGCTTGCCAAGTTTTTTCGAGCGCCGTAAAAAGCCAGCCTTTATAATGCCGGCATGCAAACTTCAGTAAAACGGCGCAAAGCCATCCTGCCGCTGGCATCCAATCGCATCAACAAAAAATCCCGCGAGCCGCTGCCCCCCAAACTGGCGGCGCTGGTGCGCGAAGCAAAATGGCTGGTGCTGGTAGCGGCGGCGCTATATCTGCTGCTGGTGCTGATGACCTACGACAAAACCGATCCGGCGTGGTCGCACGATGTCGGCAGCAGCGACGTGCAGAACGCGGGAGGCGTCGTCGGCGCCTGGCTGGCTGACGTCATGCTGTACATATTCGGCTTGTCGGCGTACTGGTGGGCGGTGTTTTGCCTGTACTCGGTCTGGTGGGGATACAAGCGCATCGAGCGCGTAGAACAGCCGCCGACGGCGGATCGACGCCCGTTGCCGCCGGCGGATCGACGCCCATTTTTTGTCGCCGCGATCGGTTTGTTTGTGCTGCTTTTCGCTAGCTGCGGGCTGGAGGCGCTGCGTTTCCACAGCTTCGGCATCGCCCTGCCGCTGCAAGCGGGCGGTATGGCCGGCGTCGTGATCGGCAGCGGCTTGTCGACCTTGTTCGGCTATACGGGCGCGATGCTGATTCTGATCGTGCTCGGGGCGATCGGCATCAGTCTCTTGACGGGCTTGTCGTGGCTGAACGTGACCGAACGCATCGGCGGCGCAATAGAGGATGCATGGCTGGCCGCGGTCGCCCGCTGGCAAAACCGCAAGGATCGGCGGCTGGGCAAGCTCGCGCTGGAAAAACGCGAAGGCTACCTGGCCGAAGGCAAGAAGCGCAGCGAAGCGCACGAGCCGGTCGTGATTCAAGCGCCGCCGCCCGAGCCGGCGCAGTCGATTCGCGTGCAGCGTGAAAAGCAGGCGCCGCTGTTCGAGGACCTGCCTGATTCCGAATTGCCGCCGCTGCATCTGCTCGATCAACCGACGCACGATGCCGAGCTGTTGAGCCCGGAAACACTGGAATTCACTTCGCGCCTGATCGAGAAAAAGCTGCTCGATTTCGGCGTCGAAGTCAAAGTCGTCGCCGCGTATCCGGGACCGGTGATTACGCGCTACGAAATCGAGCCTGCAATCGGCGTCAAGGGCAGCCAGATCGTGAACCTCGTCAAGGATCTGGCGCGCGCGCTGTCGGTCGTCAGCATTCGCGTCGTCGAAACCATTCCCGGCAAAAGCTGCATGGGACTCGAAATTCCAAACCCCAGGCGGCAGATCGTGCGGTTGTCCGAGATCCTGAATTCGACTGTCTATGCCGACAACCCGTCGCCGCTGACGCTGGCGATGGGCAAGGATATCGGCGGCCATCCGGTCGTGGCCGATCTCGCGCGCATGCCGCATGTGCTGGTCGCCGGAACGACGGGCTCCGGCAAGTCGGTTGCGCTCAACGCCATGATTCTGAGCCTGCTGTACAAGGCATCGCCGGCGCACGTGCGGCTGATCATGGTCGATCCCAAAATGCTGGAATTGTCCGTCTACGAAGGCATTCCGCATCTGCTGACCCCGGTTGTGACCGACATGAAGCAGGCAGCGGCAGCGCTGAACTGGTGCGTGGCCGAGATGGAACGGCGCTACAAGTTGATGTCGACGCTGGGCGTGCGCAACCTTGCCGGCTACAACCAGAAGATCCGCGATGCCGAGAAAGCCGGCATGCCGCTGCGCCATCCGCGCAATCCACTGATGGCCGCGGCGACCGATGCGGACGGTGAAGCTTCACCGCAATTCGTCGAGCCCGAGTTGTTGCAGCAGATGCCGCTGATCGTCGTCGTCATCGACGAACTCGCCGATCTGATGATGGTAGTCGGTAAAAAAGTCGAGGAGCTGATCGCGCGCCTCGCCCAGAAAGCGCGCGCCGCCGGGCTGCATCTGATCCTCGCTACACAGCGGCCATCGGTCGACGTGATCACCGGCCTGATCAAAGCCAACATTCCGACGCGCGTTGCGTTTCAGGTTTCAGCGAAAGTCGATTCACGCACGATCCTTGACCAGATGGGCGCCGAAGCGCTGCTCGGCCAGGGCGATATGCTGTATCTGCCGCCCGGCACCGGCTATCCGCAACGCGTGCACGGCGCGTTCGTCGCCGATCAGGAAGTGCACAGGGTTGTCGAATATCTGAAATCGCTGGGCGCGCCGCAGTATGTCGACGGCATCATCCAGAGCGGTGAAGGCGAGCTTGAGGAAGCCGCACTGGAAGACGGAAACGCGGAGTCCGACGCCCTGTACGACGAAGCCGTCGCCATCGTACTGAAATCGCGGCGCGCGTCGATTTCGCTGGTGCAGCGCCATTTGCGCATCGGCTATAACCGCGCCGCTCGGTTGATCGAGCAAATGGAGCGCGCCGGCATGGTTTCGGCGATGCAGAATAACGGCAACCGCGAAGTTCTGGTGCCGCCTTCCGAGCAGCATTAGCAGTCTTTAAGCATCCGAATGCATCTGTCATGTGTACTAGTAATCGTACCTTATGGTGCAATTT
>JACMKV010000127.1 GCA_014379915.1 Burkholderiales bacterium | reverse complement strand
TGCTGGCGGCGCGCATGATCTGATATTCCTTGTCGGTTAGCGTCTGCGCCGGCGCGACGGTGATCGAATCGCCGGTATGGATACCCATCGCGTCGACGTTTTCGATTGCGCAGACGATGATGCAATTGTCATGGCGATCGCGCACGACTTCCATCTCGAATTCCTTCCAGCCGATTACCGATTCCTCGATCAGCAATTCCCTTGTCGGCGACGCGTCGAGCCCGCGTTCGCAAATGGCCAGAAATTCCTCGCGGTTGTAGGCGATGCCGCCGCCGGAACCGCCGAGCGTGAACGACGGCCGGATGATGGTCGGGAAGCCAATCGCCGCCTGCACCTGCAGCGCTTCTTCCATGCTGTGGGCGATCGCCGAACGCGCCGTGGCGAGGCCGATGCTTGTCATCGCGAGTTTGAATTTCTCGCGATCTTCGGCTTTGTCGATCGCTTCCTTGGATGCGCCGATCAGTTCGACGCCGTATTTTTCCAGCACGCCGTGTTTGGCCAGATCGAGCGCGCAATTCAGCGCGGTCTGGCCGCCCATGGTCGGCAGCAGCGCATCCGGCCGTTCGATCGCGATGATCTTCTCGACCATCTGCCAATTGACCGGCTCGATATAGGTCGCGTCGGCCATGCCCGGATCGGTCATGATCGTCGCCGGATTGGAATTGACAAGCACGACGCGATAGCCCTCCTCGCGCAATGCTTTGCACGCCTGCACGCCGGAATAATCGAACTCGCACGCCTGCCCGATCACGATGGGGCCGGCGCCGATGATCAGGATGGTTTGGAGGTCGGTGCGTTTGGGCATGAAGGGCAAAGGCTAGGGGCTAGGATTCGGGAATCGGGGGCGGGGGGCTAGGGGTCAGGGGTCAGGCGTGTTTCGCATTCAGTTTTGACTGCAGCCCATTAGCATCTTGCCGACTTCTGATCGCGCCAAACCGGCTCCAAGGTTTATCGCTAAGGTAACCCAAGCCTTGCGCCAGAAGCAGCTGGGTTTCCAATTCGGCGAGCAAACCGCGGGCAATTGAAGTCGATAGACATCCTGCGCCAACTGCATCGCGCTCTGCCAGACGATCAACTCCCGGTAGCTATTCAGACGCACGTTCCCCTGTCCCCTGTCCCCTGTCCCCTGTCCCCTGTTCCTTAGCCTCTTCCATCATCCCGACAAATTTATCGAACAAATAATCGACATCGTGCGGACCCGGGCTCGCTTCGGGGTGGCCCTGAAAACAAAACGCCGGCACATCGGTGCGCTCAAAGCCCTGCAAGCTGCCGTCGAACAGCGAAACATGCGTGACCCGCACGTTGGCCGGCAGCGTTTCGGCATCGACTGCGAAGCCGTGGTTTTGCGACGAAATGATCACGCGTCCGCTGTCGATGTCGTGCACCGGATGATTGGCGCCGTGATGGCCGAACTTCATCTTCACGGTTTTTGCCCCTGAGGCGAGGCCGAGCAACTGGTGGCCGAGGCAGATGCCGAAGGTCGGCACCCTGTGTTCGAGCAGTTCACGGATTGCGCGGATCGCGTAATCGCAAGGCTCCGGATCGCCCGGCCCATTCGACAGAAAAATGCCGTCAGGCTGCAGCGCCAGCGCATCCGCGGCTGTAGCCGGCGCCGGCAACACTGTGATCCGGCAGCCCAGCGACGCCAGCTTGCGCAGAATGTTGCGCTTGATGCCGTAATCGAAAGCGACGACGTGATATCGCGCATCGCTGTGCGTGCGATAGCCTTCGCCGAGCGTCCACTGCCCTTCGGTCCACGAATAGGATTCAGTGCAACTCACGGTTTTCGCGAGATCCATGCCGGCCAGTCCGGGGAACGCGCGCGCCAGGCGCAAGGCTTCCGTTTCATCGGCGCTGCCAGCCATGATGCAGCCGGATTGCGCACCCTTTTCGCGCAAAAGGCGCGTCAGCTTGCGCGTGTCGATGTCGGCGATGGCGACGACGTTCTGCTCTTTCAGATAAGCCGGCAAATCCTGCGTCGAACGCCAGTTGCTGTTCGTCAACGGCAAATCGCGGACTACCAATCCGGCTGCGTAGACCCGGCACGACTCGGCGTCTTCGACGTTGGTCCCGGTATTGCCGACGTGCGGATAGGTCAGGGTTACGATCTGCCGGCAATACGACGGATCGGTCAGGATTTCCTGATAACCGGTGATCGCAGTATTGAAGACGACTTCACCGACCGTAGCGCCATCGGCGCCAATTGCCGCGCCGCGAAAAATGGTGCCGTCGGCAAGCGCCATAATCGCGGGTTGACGTTGCAGCACGAACCGCTCCTGGAGGGTGTTTATGACAAGCAGATATGGAAAGCGGGACAGGTTTTCAAACCCGTCCCGCCTAATGGCGCAGATTATACCGAGGCGATAGGGATCGGGCAATGCGCGATCAGGCAACTGCGGCTATACGCGCAATACACAAAACGACGGCCGCTAAAATTCAGGCCGGTTTTCGTAGCGTCAAACGCGTTGTATTCATCTAGCCGTGTCGTCTTTTGCGACCACAGCAGATTCGATGCAGAACTTGCTTCGAGGGACCTATTGCGTCTTGGTCTTATGGTACGCCAGGGCAGAGGCCGCGTTAGCGGCGGCGATCAAGCAGTATCCGAAGCTGCCGTATCAACCCCAGGTAGTCATCGTTAAACGAGAGCATCAATGCCGAGGCATTGCCGGGCGGATACATTTATGTTTCCGAGCCTGCCGCCAGCAAGCTTCCCGCGGAAGCGCTGGAATTAGTCATGGGACACGAAGTTGCCATATCGCGAAGCGCCATACCAGCAAGGAGCTTCAGCAGCGCATGGTCGATACCGGAGTCGCTCTGGAACTGGTTAAGGAATTATGGGAAGGCGGGCTGATGAAGCATACAAACCCTCGGCGACTGAACAGCGTTTTCAGGGCGTCTTCGCCAAATACGATCAGGGACAGGAACTGCAGGCAGACGCTGTTCCGTCAGGAAAATGGTGGCTGACAACAAAGATCCCACGAAGGCGCGCGCCGAGTATTTGCGCATACGCGGCGACGCCAAGAATACCGCTCAGCGGCAAAACCGGCGCGGCGTCGGGCTCGGCCATACCGAACCTCCGGAAGATGAAACGCGCGATCAGTTTTTCAGGCAGGCGTATCAACGACCTTGCGGCTAAACATGACCTTTCGACCGGGCCGGCAGGGGCAGAGTCGATCAGTCCAGGCGCGCTCGATTAACTCAATTCAATCGGTCTTGTCGTACCAATCCTTTTACTTTTCCAATCGAACGCAGCGCATCAGGACGGAATGCAAAGCTTCAACGCAATCCCAACACGTCCTGCATGTCATAAAGGCCTGATTTCTTATCTGCGAGAAACCGTGCGGCGCGAAGTGCGCCTTGCGCAAAAGTCGCGCGGCTGGTCGCTTTGTGGGTGATTTCGACGCGCTCACCGGCGCCGGCAAATAGAGCGGTGTGATCGCCGACAATGTCGCCGCCGCGTACGGTCGCGAAACCGATGGCTGAAGCGGGTCGCTCGCCGGTTACGCCGTGACGTTCGTAGACCGCGTTTTCGGCAAGCTGTTGTTTGCGCGCTGCCGCGATCAACTCGCCCATGCGCAAAGCGGTGCCCGATGGCGCGTCGATTTTGTGGCGATGGTGGGCTTCGATGATTTCGGCATCGAAGCTTTCGTCGAGTACATCGGCTGCGATCTCGACCAGCTTGAATACGAGATTCACGCCGACGCTCATGTTCGGCGCGAACACGATCGCGATATCACGAGCACACTCGGCTAGAACGGCCTTTTGTTCAGCATTCATGCCGGTCGTGCCGATAACCATGCTGACTCCCCGGGCGCGACACGCCATGAGATGCCGCAACGTACCTTCCGGCCGGGTGAAATCGATCAAGGTCGCACAACCACTCAGGGCAGCTTCGATGTCGTCGCTGATGACGACCCCGCAAGGCGCCCCGATCGGCGCACCCGCGTCTCGACCGAGGCTCGGACTTCCGGCGATATCGAGCGCCGCCTGCAAACGCATATCGGGCGCTTGCGCGATGGCTTCGATCAAGGCGCGGCCCATGCGGCCGGACGCGCCGGCAACGCCTATATGCAAAACCGGCATGATGTATTGCTGAACTTGACGCGGCGCGGCTTGAAGGGAATCTGGCGGATTACCCGGTGCATCGATGGCTTATCAGTCGAAGCCAAAAATATCCAGCACCTTGTCCTTCAGGGATTTACCCGAGCTGGTCGAGGTGGCATCGGGCTTGTAATTGTCGGCTGAAATCGTACCGCCGCCTGTTTTTAACTCGGGCTCCCGGCTTTTCGAGACTGTCTCGGAGCGGACGGTTTCTTTTGCGCCCTCGTCAGGGCCTTCGAGGCTGAACTTCTCGCGCAATTGTTCCATGACGGTTTTGCCTTCGCGGTTGCGAAACTCAAAACCGCCGCTGCCCTTGCTACGCGCGGTAGTGTCCTTGCTGCGGGTTGTTCCGGCTTCCTTGTCCGCACCTTCCGTTTCGGCGCTGACTTTTTCCGCTTCCGCTTCGTCGTCGCCGGAGCCAAATTTTTCTTTCAACTGCTGCGTAATGGTTTTGCCTTCGCGGTTGCGCAGCTCGAATCCGCCGCTCTTTTTTTCCTCAGCGGTTTTTTCTATTTTTTCCGCCGCACCGGTTTCGACCGCGGCTTGTTCTGGCTCATCGCTGCCAAAGCCGAACTTCTCGCGCACCTGTTCCATGATGGTTTTGCCTTCGCGGTTGCGCCACTTACCATCGCCTTTAGCCGCTTTGGCTT
>JACMKV010000126.1 GCA_014379915.1 Burkholderiales bacterium | reverse complement strand
CACGCTGGCGCTGGCGTACGGAGAAGCGCATCCGGAACGCTGCGCGGGTTTCGTGTTGCGCGGCATTTTCCTGTGCCGCAAAAGCGAGATCGAATGGTTTTTATACGGGCTGAAGAATCTGTTTCCGGAAGCCTGGCATACGTTTTCAGGCTTGCTGCCGGAACACGAGCGCAACGATATCCTGGGCAACTATTATGGTCGCCTGATCGACCCCGATCCGGCGGTTCACATGCCGGCCGCGCGCTGCTGGAGCGTCTATGAAGGGTCGTGCTCGACGTTGCTGCCAAGCGCCGACACGGTCGCTTATTTTGCTTCCGACAATGTTGCGCTTGGGCTGTCGCGCATCGAGGCGCATTATTTCAGTTACGACATTTTTCTGCCGGACCATGCATTGCTGCAAAACGTCGACAGGCTGCGCGGTATCCCCGCGACCATCGTGCAGGGGCGCTATGATGCGGTCTGCCCGATCGTCTCGGCGTTCGACCTGACTCGCGCCTGGCCGGAGGCTGAATACATTGTCGTCCCCGATGCCGGACATTCGGCATGGGAGCCCGGCATCAGCGCCGAACTCGTTGCGGCAACCGAACGCTTCAAGGGGCTGCTGCCATAACACCCTTAGCGCCTCGCAGACGCGTCTGCGCACCGCTGCCACCAATCGCTAACAGGAGGACCCTGACTCGTGAAATTCGTCACTTTCAGACGCGAAGCCAACGGTACAGCAAGATTGGGATTGGTGCGCAAAAACGGCGTCCTTGATCTGGCGTCAGGCGCCGAACGCGCTGGCGCGTGCTTGCCGTTCGATGCGGCCGACATGATTTCGCTGATCGTATCCGCGGAAGCGGGGCTAGCTGCGGTGCTCGAGATCGCCGCCGACAATAACGAAGCCGATTTCACACTCGACCAGATTCATATCCTCGCGCCCATTCCGCGGCCGCGCAAAAACGTTTTTTGCGTCGGCTGGAATTACGTCGAACATTTTGAAGAGGGCGAGCGCTTTCGCCAAAGCGCTCAGGAGCTACCCAAGCATCCGGTGTTTTTCAGCAAAGCGGTGACGGCCGTGACCGGGCCATTCGATACCATCCCGTTCGATGCCGAGGTTTCAAAAAAATCGACTGGGAAGTCGAGCTCGGCGTGGTCATCGGCAAGGGCGGCAAGAATATTTCCGAAGCCGATGCGCTCACGCATGTGTTCGGCTACACGGTGATCAACGACGTTTCGGCGCGCGACTTGCAGAAGCGGCACGGAGGCCAATGGCTGAAGGGGAAAAGCCTAGACGGCACTTGCCCGATGGGCCCCTGCCTCGTCACCGCTGACGAAATCGAACCCGCCAACGTGCGTGTGATGACGCGCGTCAACGGCGAGACCAAGCAGGATTCGAATACGCAGTACATGTATTTCAAAATTCCGCGCCTGATCGCCGAACTCTCGCTGGGGATGACGTTGGAGGCCGGCGACATCATTTCGACGGGAACGCCGCCGGGCGTCGGCTTTGCCCGCACGCCGCCTGAATGGCTGACCCCGGGCGACGTGCTCGAGACCGAGATTGCGGGGATCGGTGTAATGCGCAATAGAATCGGCGGATAGCGCGCCCTAAAGGCTGTTGCAAAACTACTGCGCTTGCCAATACTTCGTTGCTCAGGGCCTCAAAATGCTCGTGTATTCCATGCCGCCGCACCACGGTACCGAAGGGCTGGTGCGGAAGCGGCGGCAAGCGGCTGTTCCCGCTCCAGGCGCTGCGCGCCTCCGT
>JACMKV010000125.1 GCA_014379915.1 Burkholderiales bacterium | reverse complement strand
GCCCGATTTTTTTCTGTTCCTCGAGTTTTTGTTTCGCGATGTCGTCATCGCGCTGTTTGATCTGCTCGTCGGTCAGTGCTGGCGTGTTTTTGCGGATGACGATGCCGCGTTTGTTCAGCTCGACGTTACCCGCGTTCTTGTACTGAACCGGTATGCTGTCGCCATAATGCGTGATGCCTTTTTCATCGACCCATTTGAACGTGCGCGCCGCTGCCGGCAAAACCGGAAGCGTCAGCAGCACGATCGAGATCAATATCAACAGTCTTCTTTGCATGTTTGTGATGAGGGCGCGTGTGCGCCAAACTGGTCGCGGTATTGCGCTACCCGTAGCAAGACCTGAGCCATTGCCGGCTCGTCCCGCAGGTGGCTGAGCAGATCGTCGAGTGTCGCGATCGCTATCACGGGTAAATCGTAGTCCTGCTCGATCTCGTCCCGCGCTGATAGCGCGCCGTTGCCTCGCTCCATGCGATCGAGCGCGATTGCAAGCCCGCAAGGAATGGCGCCTCGCGTGCGAATCAGTTCGATCGACTCGCGCACGGAAATACCGGCCGAAATCACATCATCGATAATCAGTACGCGGCCTTCGAGCGGCGCGCCTATGGTTTGCCCGCCCTCGCCGTGATCTTTGGCTTCCTTGCGGTTGAAACAAAGAGGCAGATTCTGACCATTTTCGGCCATCGCCAGGGCGAGTGAAACGGCCAGCGGGATGCCCTTGTAGGCTGGCCCGTACAGCATGTCGAAGGCGATCCCGGCAGTGGCAATAGCTTTCGCGTAAAATTGCGCGAGCTCGCGCAAGGCCTGTCCATCGTTGAACAAACCGGCGTTAAAGAAGTACGGCGATACGCGGCCCGCCTTGGTCTTGAATTCGCCAAACCGCAATGCGCCGCGGCCCATGGCGAAACGGATAAATTCTTTGCCGAAGTTGGACACTTTTGTGGCGGACATTTTCGTGGGATAGATCCTGCGAGTGATCGAAAGCGAGGCTATGTTACGCATCATAACTTTGAACCTCAACGGCATCCGTTCCGCCTCGCGCAAGGGCGTATTTGCGTGGCTGGCAGAACAGCACGCCGACATTTTTTGCGCGCAGGAACTGAAAGCCCAGGCCGGCGACATGACAGCGGAAATGCTGGCATCGGCGGGCCTGCACGGCTACTTTCATTACGCCGAAAAGAAAGGTTACAGCGGGGTTGGCATCTTTGCCCGCAAACAACCCGACAAAATCGTAACCGGGCTTGGCATCAGCGACATCGATGCTGAAGGACGCTACCTGCAGGCGGATTTCGGCAAGCTCAGCGTGATCTCGGTTTACCTGCCTTCGGGATCGAGCTCGCCGGAACGCCAGCTCGTCAAATTCGGATTCATGGAACGCTTCATGCCTCATCTGCGCGAGTTGTTTGCAAGCGGACGCGAAATCATTCTGTGCGGCGACTGGAATATCGCCCACAAGGAAATCGATCTGAAAAACTGGCGCGGCAACTGCAAGAACTCGGGGTTTCTGCCGGAAGAGCGCGTATGGTTGTCGCTGGTGTTCGACGAAGCCGGCTTCTCGGATGTATTCCGTGCCGTGAATCAGGATCCTGATCAATACACGTGGTGGTCGAATCGTGGCCAGGCTTGGGCCAAAAATGTCGGCTGGCGTATCGACTACCAGATCGCCACCCCAGCTGTCGCGCAACGCGCGCGAGCGGTTGCGATTTACAAGGAGCAGCGGTTTTCCGATCACGCGCCGCTGACGATCGATTATGACCTCGAAATCTGACGCAGGGTGGTTTGCCTCTGTCGGCATCGCCGGCAAGGAGATTTCGACTGGTTCGGCCGCCGAGGTTGCCGAGTCAGGGCGGCCTCACTACGGCGGCGATGGCGCTTGTGCGTGACCAGCCGCGGTTACTGTGGCTGATGCAAACCACCTGGAAGGCCAGATTGCAATGACAAGCGCAGCAACGCAGGCGACCGGATGGAGCAGGTATCTCGCTGTATTCAGCAACCCGCGCATGGCTGCGGCTTTGGTGCTCGGATTCGCTTCCGGGCTGCCGCTGGCGTTGTCGACGGGAACGCTGCAGGCGTGGCTGACGGTCGACGGCATCAATGTAAGAACAATCGGCTGGCTGACACTGGTCGGTATCCCGTATACCTACAAATTCCTGTGGGCGCCGCTGTTCGATCGCTATCCGCCGCCTTTTTTTGACCGCCGCCGGGGCTGGCTCGTGATTATGCAATTGGCATTGGCGGTGGTTCTGTTTGCGATGGCCGCGCATCCGCCCAGCGAATCGATCGCTATGCTCGCCGCGCTGGCGGTGACGCTCGCGGTATTTTCGGCATCGCAGGACATCGTGTTCGACGCCTATCGCACCGAGCTTTTGCATGGCGTGGAGCGCGACGCCGGCAGCGCCAGTTCGCAGTTGGGATATCGTTTGGCCATGATTGTATCGAGCGGGGTCGCGCTGATTCTCGCCGATCGCTATCTCGGCTTCCCCGGCGTCTATACGCTGATGGGCGCGATTATGCTGGGCGCTGCCGGCGCGACCGCGCTGTCCCCGCAGGTAACCGATTTGCCGCGCGCGCCGACTTCGCTGCGCGCAGCCATCGCTGAGCCGTTCCGCGAATTTTTCACGCGCCGCGCCGCGCTATGGCTGCTCGTGCTCACGATACTTTACAAAATCGGCGACGCCTTCGCGGTCAGCCTGTCGACGACTTTTCTGCTGCGCGGCATGGGCTTTTCGCTGACCGATGTCGGTACTGTCAATAAAGTGTTCGGCCTGATTGCGACGATTGTCGGGCTGCTGCTGGGCGGTCTGCTGATGGTGAAGCTGAAACTGTTTCGCGCGCTCCTGTTGTTCGGTTTGCTGCAGGCGGCGACCAATCTGCTTTATCTGTGGCTGGCGCTGGCCGGGAAATCCTACGTGCTGCTGATCGCGGCGGTTGGGCTCGACAATCTGTGCGGCGGCATGGGCTCGGTCGCTTTCGTGTCGCTGCTGATGGCGCTATGCGATCGCCGCTTCACTGCGACGCAATACGCGCTCTTGTCAGCGCTCGCCGCCGTCGGACGCGTGTATGTCGGGCCGGCGTCCGGCTATTTGGTCGAGTCGCTGGGCTGGCCGCCGTTCTTCATGCTTTCGTTCGTGTTCGCGCTGCCCGGCGTGCTGCTGCTGTTGCCGCTACGCCGCATCATCGAAAGCTACGGCGACGAGCGAGCGCTGCCCGCGTGATGGGCGTCAGTGCACGTCAGCTGCGCGGATCCGATCCCTCGATCGCGGCGACGAGGAGCCGGTAGGCATCCTGAATTTTGGCTTCGAATTGGCCTAAATCTTCGTCCTCGCCGCCAGGAATTGCAGCAACCGCGTCGAGGCGCCCGGCATACCAAGCGTCGTCGCTCAAGTATTCCGATGTTGTCTCTTTTTGCATCTCAAGAACCTCATCGAAGCGGCGCATTCTGTGATTCAGCTTCCCGTGCGATTTCCGCTCTTCGATTTCGTAGTGCTCCCTTAAACCCGAGTATAAACCCGCTTAGGGCGCTTTGATATCGCGTAAGCTCGTCTCGCGCTCGACTCGATATACCGCGAGCGTGCCGCGCCAATTCGGCAGTACGCGGATGATGTCGCTGCTGTTCATGATCACGCGCTCGAGGATACGCATGCCGTAATCGCGGCAGAATTTCTCGAAATCCGCGATCGTGCAAAGGTGAATATTCGGTGTGTCGAACCACTGGTAAGGCAATGCTCCCGACACCGGCATGCGGCCATTCAGCAATTCCAGCCGGTGCCGCCAGTAGCCGAAATTCGGAAAGGTCACGATCGCTTCCCGCCCGACGCGAAGCATTTCATTCATGATCCGCTCGGAGTGCCGCATCGCCTGCAAGGTTTGCGACAGGATCACGTAGTCGAACGAGTTCGATTCGAAGCCGGATAACCCGGTCTCTAGATCGTTTTGCAGCACGTTCACGTCGTTCTTTGTGCAAGCCAGAATGTTTTCGTCGGAAATCTCTACACCGTAGCCTCGCGTTTTCCGCGTCTTGTTCAGGTAACGCAGCAGCGAGCCGTCGCCGCACCCTAAATCGAGCACTTTGGCGCCGGGCTTGACCCAGCCGGCGATCGCCGCGAAATCGGGGCGCGACGCGGAGGTCGCGAAATTGTCGTCTTCGCGCGTCATGTCAGATTTCGATGTTGTTCATGTAGGCGCGCAAGAGATCGTGGTAATGCTCGTCTTCCATCAAAAACGAGTCGTGGCCATGATTCGAGGTGATTTGCGCGAAGCTGACATCGAGTTCGTTATCGAGCAGCGCCTTGACGATATCGCGCGAGCGGCCCGGCGAGAAGCGCCAGTCGGAGGTGAACGCAAGCACCAGATACTTTGCCCTGGCGCCGCGAAAAGCCGCGCTCAGGTTGCCGTTGTAGGCGCGCGCCGGATCGAAATAATCGAGCGCCTTTGTCATCAACAAATACGTGTTGGCGTCGAAGCTGGCGGCAAATTTGTCGCCCTGATAACGCAGATACGATTCGATTTCGAACTCGACGTCGTAGCCGAAACTGTAGGCGCCCGAGCGCAGGCCGCGGCCGAATTTTTCGGCCATCGAATCATCCGACAGATAGGTGATGTGGCCGAGCATGCGGGCAAGGCGCAAACCTCGGCGCGGCACAGCATCCTGCGCACAAAAGTTGCCGCCGTGAAAATCCGGATCTGTCAGGATCGCCTGCCGTGCGACATCGTTGAACGCGATATTTTGCGCCGTCAGCTTTGGTGCGGCGGCGATCGCAATTACATGCCGCACTTGTTCCGGACGCGAAATCGACCATTGCAAAGCCTGCATGCCGCCGAGGCTGCCGCCGATGATCGCGGCAAATTGGGTAATGCCGAAACGCTGCGCCAGACGTGCTTGCGTCTCGACCCAGTCTTCGACGGTCATCAGCGGAAATCCCGCGCCAAAGGGTTTGCCGCTGGCAGGATCAATGCTGGCGGGGCCGGTCGAGCCGTGGCAGCCGCCGAGATTATTTACACCAATCACAAAAAATCGCCGTGTGTCGATCGGCTTGCCGGGGCCGACCATGTTGTCCCACCAGCCGGATTCTTCCTGTCCCGCATAGTAGCCGGCGACATGATGGTTGCCCGACAAGGCATGGCAAACCAGCACCGCGTTCGAGCACGCCGGGTTCAGTTCGCCATAGGTTTCATAGACAAGATCGTACTGGGCGATTTGCGCGCCGCTGGCTAGCACGATGGCAGAATCGAAATGCGCAGTCTGTGGGACGACGGCGCCGACCGACGAGGTTTCCAGCATTGGAAGATAGCGATAGTTGGACTGCCGGAATTATAGCCGAGGGTCGGAAAATCGCCTTCGGCCCCGCGCTACTTACGCATTGAGTTTTTCGAGCAGCGCGCGGGTTTTATCGGGGTCGGCGAGCTTCAGCATTTTTCTGGCGGTTGCTGTTACCTCATGCAGCGACGATTTCAGCACTTGCTGCTTGACCGTGAGCAGATGCGCCGGATGCATCGAAAATCGGCGCAGACCGAAGCCGAGCAGCAGGCGCGTCAGCGACACATCACCGGCCATTTCGCCGCAGATCGAGATCGGAATATTGACCTTGTCCGCGGTCTTGATGATGTAAGCCACGAGGTTCAGCACTGCCGGATGCAACGGATCGTAGAGATGCGCGACCGCATCATCGGTGCGATCGATGGCGAGCGTGTACTGGATCAGATCGTTGGTGCCGATCGACAGAAAATCGAGCTTGCGCGCGAACATCCGAAGTGCCAGCGCCGCCGCTGGAATTTCGATCATGCCGCCAATCGCCATGCTTTTGTCGTAAGGCGTGCCCTGCTCATCGAGACTGCGTTTGGCCTGCTCGATTAACCGCAGCGTCTGATCCAGCTCGCCGATCGACGACAGCATTGGCACCAGCAATTTGATTTTGCCGTAATGCGAAGCCGCCAGCAGCGCACGCAACTGGGTCAGAAACATGCCCGGTTCCGCCAGGCAAAGGCGGATCGCGCGCAGACCCAGCGCCGGATTGGTCGCGACGCGCTCGACGCCGTTGATCTGCTTGTCGGCGCCGAGGTCGAGCGTGCGTATCGTGACCGGCATGCCTTCCATGTCGACGGCGACCTTGCGATACGCCTCGAATTGCTCATCCTCGTTCGGCAAATCGTCGCG
>JACMKV010000124.1 GCA_014379915.1 Burkholderiales bacterium | reverse complement strand
AGCGCAAGCTACCCGATCTTGGCGTGCAGATCCTTCACGCTCGGCCCGGCATGCGCCGACTTCTCCGCGCCGTTGGCAAACACCTCCGCGGCGCGCTCTAACAGCTGCGCTCGCCACTGTGCGATCTGGTTCG
Organism: Burkholderiales bacterium; assembly: GCA_014379915.1. GTDB lineage: Bacteria > Pseudomonadota > Gammaproteobacteria > Burkholderiales > JACMKV01 > JACMKV01. Next base: position 3,520 of record JACMKV010000124.1, on the reverse strand, counting down.
GATGCACTTCGAAGCGCTGTGCGAGCTCGGCCAGCGCCTGCTCGCCCTTCACCGCCTGTCTCGTTTCCTGGGACCACCTCTGCGAATTCCGTAAGCAACCACGGAAAGCGTTGCAACATTAACTGATCCAAATCAAGATCAGCCAGCTAAACTCCTTTACCACCCGATTACCGCCCGTTATCTTCCAATCAAGGCAGGTTATTCTAAACGGTCTTATTTAGACGATCGCCGTTTCCGTAACTGAAAACTGCGGAGAATAGCCGCGCTTCAGCGTGCTGAAATCAAAAGGGTGTATAAACGGTACTTATTGGAGCAATCAAGAAATGCGACCAAATGAATTAAGAGTAAATCACGCCACCTGCTTGCGGCCTTTGAGTTCTTCACGGATCACTTTACGCAGCGTCGTTTCCATGCTGCCTTGATTGATCGCGTCTTTAACGTTTGGTTAATCAGTGTTTGATAACCGCGCGCACCGGCCTGCTTCTTGAAGTGTTCGACAATCGCCGCGTCGAGATAAATATTTACGCGGCGCTTGGCGGTAATCCGTCCGCCTTCGCGCTTGGTCAGAACCCGGAGCCAAAATGCGACTAGCGCGGACTTCGAGCTTTGAAGTGACCGGTGAGGAAGGAAGGGGGAGGGAGGGAGCTAGAGAGCTCAGAACAAGACGTAGCCGTCTACTCACGGTTTGCTTACTTTGCGGCCTCAACGTAGCACCAGCCTAGCACCGAGTAGTCGTCTATGACTGTGTTCCGTAAGCTATTGATTATTGGTGCCGGCAATAGGAGTCGAACCTACGACCTTCTGATTACAAATGGCAAGTCCCGGATATTCACGCTGATACACTAGCCAGCATAATCCTTAACGAATCATAAGAAATAGCCTATAGTCACCTTAACCGGGTTACACGGAAATACCCCCATATTTCACCCAAAGTGTAACCCCGGCGTAACCCCGGATACCTGGAAAGGTGAACAACATGGGTCAGCAATAGTTTGAACTTCACCAAGGCCGCGCTCGCGGCTTTGCCTTTACCAGAGTCGCGTGAGACATACCGCGATACCAAAACCCCCGGCTTGCAGCTTCGCGTAACACCGAATGGCGCGAAAGCCTTTTCCGTCTATCGGCGAACGCGCGGCGGATCGCCTGAGCGGGTAACCCTGGGCAACTTTCCGGACGTGACAGTAGAGCAAGCCAGACGGCGCGCGGCGGAGATCAATTCGCTGATCGAAAGCGGCGGCAATCCGGCGCAAGCGAAACGAACGCGCAAGCTTGAGCGCACGTTCGACGACTTGTTCGACGAGTACATGGAGCGTCATAGCAAGCCGAGTAAGCGCACGTGGAAATCAGACGTAGACACTCACCGGCTGTATCTGGCAAAACCGCTAGGCAACAAAAAACTTTGCGCTATCGACCGGGCCACGCTGTCGCGCATTCACAGTGCGATTTCCAAAGCCGGTTACTTCGCGACCGCCAACCGCACGCTGGCGCTGGTATCAAGCGTTTTCGGGTGGGGCGTATCAAGCGGACTGTGCGAAACCAATCCTGCGCAAGGCATCCGGCATAACGCCGAGAAATCGCGCGACCGCGTTTCTTCGAGGCGCTCGCAGATGAGCCGAACGCGACTTTGCGCGACTTCTTTTTGCTGTCGTTATTGACCGGCGCGCGGCGTAGCAATGTTCAGTCTATGCGCTGGCAAGACATAAACTTTGAGCGTGCCGAATGGCGTATCGCGCGCACGAAAATAACGACCCGCAAACAGTCACGCTATCGGCGGAATCCGTCGAAATCCTTCACGCCAGAAAGTCAGACGGCGAATTTGTTTTCCCCGGTATCGGGAAGCACGGACATTTGGTCGAACCGAAAAAAGGATGGCTGCGCATTCTGGCGCGCGCCGGAATCAGCGATCTACGAGTCCACGATCTGCGGCGCACGCTCGGAGCTGGCAAGCAAAGACCGGCGCGAGTCTGGTCATCATCGGTAAGAGTCTTAATCACAAGAACGTGCAAACTACGGCGATCTACGCGCGGCTGGATAGCGACCCGGTACGCGAATCGGTGGCGCGCGCTACATCGGCCATGTTGACGGCGGGGGGACTGAAACCAGCGGGCGCAGTCAAGGCGATACGATGAAGCCGCAAGAATGGGCGTGGGAATTCTTGCGCCGCAATCCCGCGTACCGGGAAACATGGACGGAGGCCGAGCGAAGGGCCAGCGAAATTCGCAATGGCGTTTCACTTGACGAAATGCTAAGCGCCGGTCTGAATTACCAGAAACATAACTACGAGTCGGCCTGTGGAATTCTGGCGTGGGGTTACTCGCACAATGACCGGCGAGCAACGATTTTCGAGGAAAGTGGACGCAACCCTGCCGTATCACAGGGCAATGGCCGAGCCCTGGGGATTGCGACATTTGCACGACCCGAAAGAATCTAATCCCCAAGGCCGACCTTGACGCATTCCTTGCGTCTCGCACCTTCGGGAAAGAGGCTAAGGCGTGACCGCCCAAACAAAAGGCCGCGGGCGGGCAACCGGCGGCCTTCAGAAAACACCATCTACACACGCCCATTCTAATCCCGCCGACACGCTGCTGCAACGCCTAGACGGCGTCCGTCAGACCGGCTACGGCCGCTGGAAGCATCATGTCCGGCGCATCCCGACAAGCAAGCCTTGCGATTCGAGAGATCGACGACGGCAGAATTCTGCTTAACGACTTCGGCGGATGTGCAACCGAGGACGTTCTCGCGGCCATCGGTTTGACGTTCGGCGCCCTGTTTCCCGACAACATCGAAGGCAACTATCGCAAACCTGAGCGGCGGCCGTTTTATGCCGTTGACATATTGCGATGCCTGGCGCATGAGGCTTGGATCGTTGCTGTTCATGCGGGCAACGTTGCGAACGGTATCGAGCCGAGCGATGAGGACCGCGAGCGCCTTTGCCTAGCGGCGGGCCGCCTGCAAGATGCGGCGGGGGCGTCCTGCCATGCGTGAGAGCGAGTTCGAGAAAAGCGCGGCACGCGGGGCGGAACAGGCTGCGAAATGGGCAGAGGAGATTAGAAACGAACGCGCAGGACGCGCTACAGCGAACGGGAAAGACCAAGGTGGGCTTACCCATGCTGACCCGTCCGCAGATGAGTTTGGCGAGGTATTGGATAGCGTGCATTCGTTTCTCGGGCGATTCGTCGCTTACCCGTCGGCGGGCGCGCATGTGGCTCATACGCTATGGATAGCTCACACCCATGTCATGGACGCGTGGGAATCAACGCCGAGACTGGCGTTTCTGTCGCCTGAGCCGGCAAGCGGGAAAAGCCGCGCGCTGGAAATATCGGCAACGCTAGTGCCCCGGGCGGTCGAGGCTATGAACACGACGCCAGCGTACCTTTTTCGCAAGGTGTCTGACCCGTCCGCCGCGCCTACCATTCTTTATGACGAAATCGACACTATATTCGGACCCCGCGCCAAGGATAACGAAGAAACTCGCGGGCTTTTGAATGCGGGGCACAGGCGGGGCGCGATGGCGGGGCGT
>JACMKV010000019.1 GCA_014379915.1 Burkholderiales bacterium | reverse complement strand
GTCACGGCCTCAGCCGGCACTGTCCAAGTGTGCTGGAAGTGCAGCGGCTCGACTTGCAGGGCATGGCGGTCCTGAATGGCGGAAAGGTGGGCCACCACACGGCGAAAGACTGCATATCCCGCCTGATCGTCGGGGCGGTTGAGGTGCGCGGTGACGTTCCGGGAACCATCCTCCTTCAAGCGCACCTCGGCGCCCATCAGCCGCAGCAGCGAGTCCACGTCGTAGCCCTGGCGCAACAGCAGCGTCAGCTTCTGCTCCTGGAAGGGCGTCAGCAGCCGTTGCGTGAACTCTTCGCCCTGCATCGGCGAGATGCTGACGGTCGGGTTCTCCTCCGCACTGCCCCCGATCAGAGGAACCAGCAGGCCGCCGCGCTCACCGGTCAGGGCCCCTCCCACCCCGGCATTGACTGTGAATTTGTAGGTCGCGGCGATGTTCGAAATGGCCGTGAAGTGCATCGGCTGGTTGTGGCGCGCCCGAGCGATGTTGAGCAGCAACTGCTTCGACACGCTCTCCGCCGTCGTCGTGTCGTAAGCCACCACCGCGCGATCCAGCGCGATCGTCGACGCGCAGCCAACGGTCCCCACAATCGCGACTCCGACTGCAGCAAGCAGGAAACGGCTACACATGCGTGACATCGGTGCTCCTTTCACTTCGAATTTCGTCGACGCCGCCTGGATGGCACAGGGGCATTCCTGAGCTTTCGGCGCAACATAACGCCACGCCATCTGTCTGTCACTTTGAGCGATTGGTCACGCCGCGTTCGAGCACGACAAGGTGCGCTATCTGCAGAATGCCGCGAAATAATCATTGGCGTCAGACAAAGCGTGTGGATGCTTGCCACTCAGGTCAGTGACATCTTCTCTGCTGTTTGTAAGCAGCCCAACGAGTCTGTAGAAAAACCCGGCGATCAATCCGCCACGTAGATGGTTGAATCGAACGGTTGAACCTCATTAGATTTTTCTCTAGCGCTTGTTGCTCTTCGCCATTCGATTCGTCATTTTGCACGGTGGGCCATGGCCTGCCGTTTCATTATCCGCCGCGGAAGCCATATCGGTGAACCTTGATCATGTTATGCACGTAAAGCTTCCACTGAATGTCGACCTTGATCCTGCCGCGTAAGCTGAATCGCCCTAACCCCAATGTGCTGCAGATGTGGGCAAACTACACATACCGCTTGTTGGCCAGGCTGCGCTTCTCCCAGCGGGCATGCTCCTCTTGCCAGATTGCCTTCAAGCGGCTGATCGTGCCCGCCGACAACCCGGGCGCGTCGCGCCCCAGCAGCGCTCGGGCTTCCGAGAATCCCCCGTGGAGATGCCCTTCAAGTACAGCCACGGCAGCGGCTCTTCAATCGTCTTCGTGCGCCGTAGATACGGCGGCAGGATCGCTGAGCTGAAGTGCAACTCCCCGGCTCGATCACGCACCTGCGGCGCCTTCACCGGCACATCGCCGACGCCCGTCTGGATCGTGCGCTCGGGCAAGTAGCCGTTGCGTACCAGGCGCATGCGGCCTCCCGCATCGCGCATCTGCCGTGCCGCGCTAGAAACTCCGCCATCTCAGCTTCGATTGCTTGCGCCAGTAGCGTACGGCCCCTCTTGTAGCACGTCCGTCAGCGCGTCACGAACCTCGTTCGCCAGCGCTGGGTTCTTCAACGCAAAAACGTTATCTTCACTCACGGCGTATTCACTCCCTGCAAAAGGTTGATGATTCCGGCAGCTCCCGCTAGCGACGATCAGGAATCGAGTCGATAACAAGGCTGCTTTCGCTGGCGACTATTCAAGTGTCGGCCCGGGGCGTTGAGACCAGCACGACGAACCGCAGAGCGCTTGCATCGCCGCCGTCCCGGCCCCGTGTCGTTGTGCTTTTTCGTCGGCGCTCCTGGCCTGTTGTTTATAATGCGCGCTACGCGCAAGCCGCCGATCTGAGCAACTTGCCAAACGCTCTTCCGGAGACCATGTGAAGCCTGTTTGACGCTTGCAAACCGCGCTCTACCATCTTCGATGCTGCCCGCAGAGATACGGTGGCCGATCTGGATGATCTGGTTCAACGTAAGCTCGAACCCGAGGCGTTTTTCGCCGAGAACTACATCACCGAAGGCATGAAGATTCTGCTGACGGAGAGCAGATCATCGGATTCCTGCGCAGCTTTTCCAGCGAAAGCGAAGTCGCGCTGGAAGCGAGGTACCTTGCTTTTCCGTCAGGGTAACAGTTTCAGGATTACGTTGAGGAAACGAAAGCGACCTTCGATCGCAACGAAGTTCAGCCGTAATCGCGCGGTGTTATAATCTAGCTAGTCTGGCTAGGAAGAGTGGAGGGCAAATGGGCGCGATGACCAAATGGCAGCTACAGGATGCAAAGAACCGTCTGTCCGAACTGGTTCGTAATGCGCGCGAACAGGGGCCGCAAGTGATTACTCTGCACGGCGCCGACGCGGTCGTTGTGGTCGCCGCCGATGAATACCGCAAGATCGCCCGCCAGCCGCGCGGGAGTCTCGTCGATTTCTTCCGGCGTTCTCCGCTCGTCGGAATTGAATTGAACCTGAGCCGCAGCCGCGACAGCGGGCGCGACATAGACCTGTAAGCTCGGTTCCATTTAGAGATGACGTGGCTACTCGACACCTGCATCGTCTCGGAGTTGGTCAAACCGGCGCCGAACGCAAGCGTTTTGGCTTGGCTGGAAGGATGTGAGGAGGCCAGCCTGTATCTCAGCGTGATCACACTCGGTGAACTCGAAAAAGGTATCGCCAGATTGACCGATTCCAGGCGCCGCTCCAGGCTGCGCGCGTGGGTGCGCCGCGATCTCGCGCAGCGCTTCGAGGGGCGTTTGCTGCCGATCGATGCCGCGGTGGCAGTTCGTTGGGGCAAGCTCGCCGGAGAGTCGGAAGCGCGCGGCCAACCGTTGCCTGTGATCGACAGCTTGATCGCCGCGACCGGCCTTGCGCATGACCTCACCGTTGTTACGCGCAATGTCGCGGATTTCGAACGCAGCGGCGCGCACTGTTTCAATCCATGGGAAAAAACCTGATGGCCGCTGTCCGCGAAACGCCCGCCGCAGAAAGTTTCGGCTTCGGCTTCGATCCCGCTGAATCGACGCATCACTTTCTCGTCACCATTCCGGCTGGCACGCGCCGCGACGTGCTGATTTCGGAACATTACACGTGGGATGCGAAGCACAGCAGTGACACCATCACCTTCGCCTCCGGCGTCGATGACGGCAAGTTGCGCGCGGCGCTCGATCGTCAGAAATGGAATGCGATCGCCGATGAGGTGCGCGTCGAATTCAACCGGAGCCTCAAAAAACAGGGGCTCGCAAGCGGCGCGTGGAAGGCTTCACGGCAACCCGCTGGCGCGCCTGCTCGGCAAGGAACTGACGTTGCTCGCCTGGGCGATAGAAGACGCCGACCCGATGCGGAAGCGGGCTTTGCCGGGTCACTCACGCGCAGTGTGCTGTTTGCCGTGCATAGCGCCGCCGAGAACGCAGGAAGCGCGCGAGGGTTTGCGCTGGCTACGCGACGAAGTGAAGCCGAGCTATTGGGATAGCCGCGAGCGATCGTCGCCATTTTGCGTTATCTTGGCAGCCTCGGCATCGAACACTGCGCCGGCCGGGAAATGGCGTCTTTAGAAATACTTCAAAAAGCCTCGGCGTGATCGCGAGTTTTCCTCTCGTTCGTCTACTGTATAAGGCATCAGTCTCGCCCGAGCAGCCTCACGACCCGTGGCAGTCTACCCGCTTGCTGGTTTAGAACCCCTCGCAAGATTATACTTTTGCAGTTTCAGTTGCTCTCCCCCGCCCCCGTATGCAACTTTTCGCTTTCGGCATCAATCACCAGACGGCGCCGCTTTCGGTGCGCGAGCAGGTGGCTTTTTGCGTCGAAAACGTAGAAGACGCGCTGCGCGATCTGGTCAGGCGCCAGCCGGTCAAGGAAGCGGCCATCATCTCGACCTGTAATCGCACCGAGATTTACTGCCATACCGCCGAGCCGACGCGGGCGATCGACTGGCTGGCGGACTATCATCATTTGCCGCCGCAGGATCTCGAGCCCTACCTGTATACGCTGCCGCGCGAGCGGGCGGTTCAACACGCATTTCGCGTCGCCAGCGGCCTCGATTCGATGATACTCGGCGAGCCGCAAATCCTCGGCCAGATCAAGCAAGCGGTCAAATCGGCAGAGCATGCGGGCACGCTGGGCTACATGCTGCACAAGCTGTTTCAGCGCTCGTTCTCGGTGGCCAAGGAAGTCCGCACGCGCACCGATATCGGCGCGAATTCGGTGTCGATGGCAGCCGCGGCGGTGCGTCTGGCCGAACGGATTTTCCCGAGCATAACCAGGCAGAACATTCTGTTTGTCGGCGTCGGCGAGATGATCGAGCTGTGCGCGACCCATTTCGCCGCGCGCAGCCCGGCGCGCATTACCTTTGCCAATCGCACTCCTGAGCGCGGCATCGAGCTCGCCAGGCGCCATAACGCTGATCTGATCGGCCTGAGCGATATGCCCGACCATCTGGCCGCACACGACATCATCGTCAGCTCGACGGCGAGCGCGCTGCCGATCATCGGCAAGGGCATGATCGAAAGCGCGCTGAAGCTGCGCCGCCACCGGCCGATACTGATGGTCGATTTGGCGGTGCCGCGCGACATCGAGCCCGAGGTCGCCGAGTTGGAAGACGTGTTCTTGTATAGCGTCGACGACCTCGGCCGGGCTGCCCAGGAAGGCCTCGATGCCCGCCTGGCAGCGGTCGCGCAGGCCGAGGCGATCATCTCCTGTAATGTCGATGACTTCGTGCACTGGATGGAAGCTCGCGAAGTCGTGCCGACCATACGCGCGCTGCGTGAATCCGCCGAAGCGATGCGCCAGGCCGAGCTCGACCGCGCACTCCGTTCGCTGGCCGGCGGCGCCGATCCGCAACAAGCGATGGATCGGCTGAGCCGCGCCTTGACCAACAAGTTTCTGCATACTCCAAGTCAGACGCTGAACGAGGCGAATCCCGAAGATCGCGAGAAAATGATGCGTCTGTTGCAGCGCCTGTATCAGATCAGGCCGGAATGAAAAAAAGCATCGCGGCGAAGCTCAGTCAGTTGAACACGCGTCTGGCGGAACTCGATCGCATGTTGAGCGCGGAGGACGTCGCCGCCGACATGGACAATTACCGCAAGTACACGCGCGAGCACGCGGAGATCGCGCCGGTCGTCGAGCTTTATCAGGCCTATCAGCAAAGCGAACGCGACATGGCCGCGGCCAACGAGATGGCGGCGGACCCGGAGATGCACGAATTCGCCCAAAGCGAGATTCGTGAAGGCAAGGCAAGGCTCGAGCAGATCGAGATCGAGCTGCAAAAGCGCCTGTTGCCGAAAGACCCGAACGACGAGCGCAACATCTTCATCGAAATCCGCGCCGGCACCGGCGGCGACGAATCGGCGCTGTTCGCGGGCGACTTGTTTCGCATGTATGCGCGCTATGCCGAGCGCAACAAGTGGCAGGTCGAAGTCATCAATGAGAGCCCGGGTGAAATGGGCGGCTACAAGGAAATCATCGCCAAGATCATCGGCCAGGGCGCGTATTCGAAGCTCAAGTTCGAATCCGGCGGCCATCGCGTGCAGCGCGTGCCGGAAACCGAGACGCAAGGCCGCATCCATACCTCGGCTTGCACGCTGGCCGTGATGCCTGAGGTCGATGCCGTCAGCGACGTGGTGCTGAATCCTGCCGACCTCCGCATCGATACGTATCGCGCCTCGGGCGCGGGCGGCCAGCACATCAACAAGACCGATTCGGCCGTGCGCATCACGCATCTGCCGACCAATATCGTCGTCGAATGCCAGGACGGGCGCTCGCAGCACAAGAACAAGGCGCAGGCGATGTCCGTGCTGGCAGCGCGCATCAAGGACAGGCAAATGCGCGAGCAGCAGGCGAAGCAGGCGGCGACGCGCAAATCGCTGGTCGGCAGCGGCGATCGCTCGGAGCGCATCCGCACCTATAACTTTCCGCAGGGGCGCGTGACCGATCACCGCATCAATCTGACCCTGTACAAGATCGAGCAGATGATGGACGGCGATATTCACGAACTTGCCGATGCGTTGATGGCCGAGCATCAGGCCGAGCAGTTGGCGGCGCTGGGCGAGGAAGCGTAACAGTCATGACAGCGGATATGGCGGGAAGCAGGGGTCAAATACGTACCGCTACGCCGAGGTGCTCGCTGGAAAGCAGAGAGTCTCCATGTCGTTCCCGCGAAAGCGGCGATCCAGCGTCTTCAATCAAACTCGACGCCGAGTCGCAACCCACGATAGCGCAAGCGCTGCAACGCGCCCGTGAATATTTGTCAGCCATTGACGCCCGCCTACTGCTGCAGCATGTTTTGAACGCGAGCCACGCGCAGCTCGCCACCCATCCTGAGCGGGTAATGACCCAGGCTCAGCTATGCGATTTTGAGCAGTTGCTGGGCCGCCGGGAAGCGGGCGAACCCATCGCCTATATGACCGGAATCCGGGAGTTTTTTGGTCTCGAATTCGAAGTTTCGCCCGACGTTCTGATTCCGCGGCCGGAAACCGAGTTGCTGGTCGAATTGGCGCTGGAGCGTTTGCCGGATGACGCGTCGTGCAGCGTGCTCGATCTCGGCACGGGTAGTGGCGCGATCGCAATTACGTTGGCTGCGCATCGTCCGTTCGCGCAGGTCCTCGCAGTAGACGCCTCTAAAGAAGCGCTTCTTGTGGCGAATAGGAATTCGCGGCGATTGCTCCCGTTCACCCCCACCCCCACCCTAAACCTCCCCCGTCAAGGGGGAGGGGGCCGGTGCCTGCTCCCCAGTCAAGGGGGAGGGAAAATGCTTCCGGTCGCGGAAGTAGCGACGAGGCGAGAGTTGACGCTTCCCGTCTCCAATTCTCATAACCAAGGACAGCGCTCTCCCAATTCAAGTGAGGAAGTAGCAGCGCCTTACTCCCTCCCCCCTCGCGGGGGAGGGCCGGGGTGGGGGAGAATCGCGTTCGCCCGCAGCGATTGGTTCAGCAGATTGGGCGATCGATGCTTCGACCTGATCATCGCAAATCCTCCCTATATCGCCGCGACCGACGTGCATCTCGAACAAGGCGATGTGCGTTTCGAACCGCGCTCGGCGCTGGTTGGCGGCGCAGACGGTCTGCAATGCATTCGCCATATCGTCACTCATGCGTGCGAGCACCTGAAGCCCGGCGGCTGGCT
>JACMKV010000123.1 GCA_014379915.1 Burkholderiales bacterium | reverse complement strand
ATGGCGTCGAAGAGGAAATCGAGCGCGCGCTGGCGCGCCGGGTGAATCTGAAGTCTGGCGGATATCTGATTATCGATCAGACCGAGGCCTTGACCACGGTAGACGTGAATACCGGCGGTTTTGTCGGCGGACGCAACTTCGATGACACCATCTACAAAACCAATCTCGAGGCAGCGCACGTAATTGCCCGTCAGCTGCGTCTGCGCAATCTGGGCGGCATCATCATTATCGATTTCATCGATATGGAAAGCGCCGAGCATCAGTCGGCGGTGCTCGCCGAATTGAAGAAAGGCCTGGCGCGCGATCACACGCGAATGACCATCAACGGATTCACCGCGCTCGGTCTGGTCGAGATGACGCGCAAGCGCACTCGTGAAAGCCTCGCCCACATTCTGTGCGAAACCTGTCCGACTTGTCAGGGCCGCGGTGAAATCAAAACGGCACGTACCGTTTGCTACGAGATTCTGCGCGAGCTGGTGCGCGAGGCGCGTCAATTCGACGCGCGCGAATACCGGATACTCGCATCACAGCCGGTCATCGATCTGTTCCTCGATGAAGAATCGCAAAGCCTGGCCCAACTCGGCGATTTTATCGGCCGGCCGGTATCGCTGCAGGTGGAAACCCAGTATGGGCAGGAGCAGTATGACGTTGTGCTGATGTAGCGCGTCGCGCTAGCACACAAGGCTTCCAGAACAGCAAGGTTAAGCAGCTTCTGCTTAAGGACCTCTGATCAAGTTGTCATTCCCGCGCAAGCGGGAATCTAGAGTTCTCTCTTAACTATCTGATTATGTACAGCTTCTGGATTCCAGCTTGCACGGGAATGACGGCAATAGGGACGATTCAGGACTTCTGCGAAACGTATACAAAGCAATCCTGCTGTTGCGGCCAGCGATTGCTTCTTCGCCTCTGCCTCCTCGCAGTGACAACCTCCGGCTGGCACGGCTCGGACTCGCTTTATCGTCAGCCGTCTCAGAGCACGATCCGCTGCAACTGGTCGGGCCTAAGCAAGGTGATGTAACCGCGGTCGACACGCACCAGTCCTTCATCTTCCCACGCGCGCATTTGCTTGTTGACGCTCTCGCGCGAGGTTCCAACCATGTTGCCGAGCTCTTGCTGGGAAAGCTTGAGGCCGATACGGATGCCGGGTTGAACCGGCCTGCCGTATTGCCCGGCGAGAAACAACAGCCGTTTGGCGAGCCGCATCGGCAGGTTTAGAAACACGACATCTTCGATCAGTGCGTCGGTTACGCGCAGTCGCTTACAGATTTCTTCGAGTAGCTTGATCGCGATTTTCGGATGACGCTCAAGAAACGGGATGAATTCGCGGCGCTCCAGTATGAGCAGCTCGCCGTTTTCGGCGGCGATGACGGTCGCTGTGCGCGCGCCTCCATCGAGTAGTGAAATCTCGCCGAACACATCGCCAGGAGCGAGGATCGCAAGCACGATTTCCTTGCCCTCGTCCGATAGCGTTACAATTTTTACGCGGCCGCCGATGATCGCGAACATCTGATCGCCGGGCGCCCCCTTATGAAAAACAACCTCGTTGGCGGCGATCCGTTTCGTCCTCGCGTATTTCACCAAACTATTCAGCTCGTCGGCGGCCAAGCTGGCAAATAGCGGGCTGCGCGAAAGCAATAACGCCCGGTCGATTGCAATTGTCATAAGCGCTTTTCCTGATTCGCCCCGCTACAAGAGCCTTGAAGCATTTTACATGAGCGCCAGTGAGCTGCCCGGCCCAAGCAGCAACCCGCGTGACGCAGACGGCCCGAATGCGCCATCGCCTGTGAATCGGATTGCGCAAGTTCAGCGAGAGTAAACGTGTGGTCGATCACGACGGCCGGCCTCGATGGTCGCACCCGTCAGTCGCGCGGTTATCGGATCAGCCAGCTCGTCAGGAAGCGTATCGAACAAGTCTTCGGCTGGGGCAGGACCATCGGCGGCTTGCGCAAGACGCGCGTCAAGGGCGTGGCGCGCACGCAGCACCTGGCGCAACTGACGGGAACGCCTACAACCTGATGCGTATAAGTCGGTTATGCCCGGTGCTGGGATAGGTGCATGTTAGAGGGCTTGAGATCGACAACACCGAATAAAAACAGCATTTCGGCAATACAACGTTCACGACCATACCGCGTATCCCAGAGAACATCGACAAAGAAACATCATGAGATACCCTATCTTGATCGTCATATCCCTCATTTCAGCAACCCGCGCAACCTGTTAGCCTTAGGCCAAAAGTCATATAGGCATATAGCAGCTAAGCAACTTATAAACGGTCGCTGGTGGCTGGCCCACAGGAGCGCAGGTGGTCTGATCTGTATCTCTCTTAAGAAAGGAGAAAGCATGTCTGAACGTATGACGTCTGTCTGGTCCGCCATAAAGTCATCTGGTTACGCTACATTTGTTGCGCTCTACTTGGTTGCATGTGGTGGGGGTGGTAATGACGCTGCTAGTACTCCGACACCTGCCCCGCCAGCCCCTGCACCTGCGGCTTTTACCGTAAGCGGAACGATACAAGCCGCCCAGGGAACCGCGATCGACAGCGATACGAATGAGCCAACGGTTCCCTTCGCGTCCAATGACACTCCTCAGCTTGCGCAATCACTGCCGAACCCAGTTAATCTGGGCGGTTTCGCCAGCCAGGCGGGAACTGGAGTTCAGGGAGATCGCTTTGCCACCGCGGGCGATCAAATAGATGCTTACCGGGTCACGCTGGCAGCTGGACAAACTATCCTCCTGTCAATCAGCGATCATATCGCTGCCGATCCCACTGCTAACGATCTGGACCTTGAGCTTTACACTGTAAACGACACGACCACCGCTGTTGCCGATGCAAGTGGTACCGGCCCGGCTGAATCGATCACCGTACCCGCTCCAAGCGGCGAGTACTTTGTGGTTGTGCGCGCTGCCAGGGGTAAATCGAATTACTTTCTCACTATCGGGCAATCCGCTTCCACGTCGCTCACCGCTTCGCTTAGTTCTCAGCACGACTTCGTGCCTGGCGAGGTCATTGTCCGCTTTAAGGAAAGCTCATTGCCGTCGAACACTGTTGATTCCCTGCAAGTCCGCGCCCGATCCATTGGACTGTCAGCGAAAGCCGGTGGACCACAGCGTGAAATGCTTCTCAGCGTGGGTGACGAGAGCCAGCAGCAACACGCTTTCACAACACTGGGTCTTCCCAGACAGGATGAAAATCAATCGGGTTGGGGCGGGGCTGCCATGAGTGTTGACAAGCGCCTCAAACACGATGCAATTCAAGTGGTT
>JACMKV010000122.1 GCA_014379915.1 Burkholderiales bacterium | reverse complement strand
TTTGCTTCTTGATCTTCGTCGTCATGATGCCGCGCCGGCGCAGCGATGCCGCGACGACAGACTCGCCACCAGCGCGCATATCGCCCTTTACGACGCGGCCGTTCTTGTCGCGACCCTCCCAGTGAAACATCGACTCCCGTACTGCAGTAGGGCGTCCCTTGGCAAGTGTTCCGGTAGCCATCAGTTACTCCGCTTGACCTTCATTCGTTCGTGCAACCCAACACCTCTTCCAGCGAGGTGATTCCCTGCTTGACCTTGACCAAGCCTGACTGGCGCAGATCGCGCACGCCGTTTCTCTGTGCTTCGCGGCCTATATCAATTGCGGTAGCGCTTTTCAAAATCATGTCCTGGATCGTCTCGGTAATCGGCATGACCTGGTAGATGCCCAGCCGACCTTTGTAGCCGCTGCCCTTGCAGCGCTCACAGCCGATGGGCTTGTAGGGGATCCAACCACCAGCAACGTCTTCCGCGCTAAATCCGGCGCCGATGAACGCATCCTTCGGTAGATCGTAGGCTTGCTTGCACGCGCAAAGCTTGCGCGCCAGCCGCTGCGCCGTAATCAAGATAATGCTGGAAGCGATATTAAATGGCGCTACGCCCATGTTCAACAATCGAACCAGCGTGCCAGGCGCATCGTTCGTATGCAAAGTGGATAGCACCATGTGACCGGTTTGCGCTGCCTTGATCGCGATGTCGGCGGTTTCAAGATCGCGGATCTCGCCGACCATGATCACATCCGGATCCTGGCGCAAAAATGAGCGTAGTGCGGTGGCAAAGGTGAGTCCGGCCTTTTCGTTGAGGTTGACCTGGTTGATGCCAGCCAGCTGAATCTCAGCCGGATCCTCGGCCGTTGAAATATTGATGTCCGGTTTGTTCAGGATATTCAGACACGTGTACAGCGACACTGTCTTGCCCGAACCGGTTGGCCCGGTCACCAGCACCATGCCGTAGGGCCGCTGCACGCAATCAAGCAAAGTCTGCTTTTGATCGGGCTCATAGCCGAGCGCGTCTACACCCAGCTTGGCTTGCGAAGCGTCCAGGATGCGCATCACGATTTTTTCGCCGAACAGCGTCGGTAACGTGCTGACGCGAAAATCGATAGCCCGCGTGTTGGACAGCGCTATCTTCATCCGTCCGTCCTGCGGCACCCGTTTTTCTGCAATGTCGAGGCGAGACAAGACCTTGATGCGTGTCGATAAGCGCTCTTTGATTGCCAACGGCGGCTGCGCGACTTCACGCATCTGCCCGTCGAGACGAAAGCGAACGCGATAAAACTTTTCGTAGGGTTCGAAGTGCAAGTCAGATGCGCCCTCGCCAATCGCGTCGAGCAGCAGCTTCTGTAGAAAACGAACGACCGGGGCGTCATCAACCTCGGCAGAAGCGGCGGCGTCCTCGGCAGAGATTTCGCCCGGGTCGTCCAGCATCCCGAAATCGATCTCTTCGCCGCCCCCGCTCATCGTGTCGAGCGCTTGCGAGACGCTTTGCGCTTGCGCTTCGACGTGCCGCATCAGCTTGTCGTGTTCGACGACGATCACGTCGATCGCGAGCTGCGTCTGGAACTTGATCTGGTCGAGTGCGTGCGTGTTGGTCGGGTCGGAGACGGCGACCGCGAGACGATTGCCCCGCTTGCGCAACGCGAGCACGCGCAGCGACGCCACCAGTTTCCTGTCGATGATGTCCTTCGGAAGCTGCTCGATATCGACGGCGCCTAGGTCGAGCAGTGCATGCCCAAACGTATCCGCCGCGAACTTGGCAATCGCTGCGGCCGACAGACCGGTCACGTCGGCAGAGCCAACCAGCTCATCAATGAATTGCGTGTTGCTCTGAGTCGCCTTACGCGCGAAATTCTCTGCACGATCGGGCCGTAGCTTGCCTTGCTGTACGAGCGCGCGCGCGAGGCCGGTGAGGGCGCCGACGGCAGCGGCAGAACCTTGCATGACGGTGGACATCAGGTTTTCGGTATCCCAACCTCTGACCGGGTTTTAACGGAGTTCGAGCAGTTCGAACCGCCAAGTTATAGCCGGCCGGCCCCCCTGGAGAAGGCGAAAGATACCGCTGATAAGCCGTGGATTTGTAAACCTAAACTACCGCAAACCGGGCAAGACGAT
>JACMKV010000121.1 GCA_014379915.1 Burkholderiales bacterium | reverse complement strand
TTCTCGTATTTGCCGATGGCGCACATGGTCTGGTACTGGGCCGGCCCCGACGCCTACCTCGACGCCAAGGCCGGCGAAGCGGCTGCCGCAACGGCTGGCTTCCTGTTCCAGAAAGGCGCGCTCGATTTTGCCGGCGGCACCGTCGTGCATATCAATGCCGGCATTGCCGGCCTGGTCGCGGCTTACGTGTTGGGCAAGCGCATCGGCTACGGCAAGGAACAAATGGCGCCGCACAACCTGACCATGACCATGATCGGCGCATCGCTGCTGTGGGTCGGCTGGTTCGGCTTCAATGTCGGCTCGAACCTCGAAGCGAATGGCGTCGCCGCGCTCGCCTTCGTCAACACGCTGCTGGCAACGGCCGCCGCGACCCTCGCGTGGTCGTTCGCCGAATGGATGCTGAAAGGCAAGCCGTCGATGCTCGGGGCGGCGTCGGGCGCAGTCGCTGGGCTGGTTGCGATTACGCCGGCGTGCGGTTTCGTCGGCCCGATGGGCGCGCTCGTGATCGGCCTTGTCGCCGGCGTCGCCTGCCTGTGGGGGGTTACCGGACTCAAGCACATGCTCGGCGCCGATGATTCGCTCGATGTGTTCGGCGTGCACGGCATCGGCGGCATGGTCGGCGCGTTCCTGACCGGCGTGTTCGTAGCGCCATCGCTTGGCGGTACCGGCGTCTACGATTACGTCGCCAACAAGGTCGGCGATTTCGACATGGGTACGCAAATCATCAGCCAGCTGTGGGGCATCGGCACCGCCGTCGTGTGGTCGGCAGTCGTCGCGTTTGTCGCGTTGAAGATCGTCGACATCATCGTCGGGCTGCGCGTGCCGGAAGATGAAGAACGCGAAGGGCTCGACGTAACCGCGCACGGCGAATCGGCATATAACCTGTAACTGCGGTTCGACGAGAAAAAGGGACGCGATGCGTCCCTTTTTCTTTGGGGCTTGTGCTTGTGTTTGGACTTGTGCTTGGTCTGCCAGCGTCGCAATGCGACATAGGGTGGCGACTAATCGAGGGAGGCGCTCTCTGGTGTGCTGTAAGATTTTCTCCAGCGCGCGCACGTCGTGTAGAAACCACCCCGTCCACTGCGCGGCCACCCGCCTTGAAAAGGCGGGGAGAAAAGCATCGAGCCTGCCGCCGTTCCACGTAGTGCTTAGTGCGTGTGCTTGGTGTTTTGCTTTTGACCCGTTGTCCGCTTTGCCCTGAATTTTCTCCTCTGCTCTCCGAGGGGCGACGCGGCAGCGCGGGGTAGTGAAGGATGCAAAAGGTCGAGCCCGTGTAGGGCGGGCATATGGTTTAAACATTGCGCATCGAGGTCGGACGCGGCTGACCCGTTCTACCGCTTCCGTTACAATAGCTTTTCCCTGCCAATCTGGCGCCGCATCCCTCCAGTGTTATGACCGTCCCTTACTTGAAAACCGCGCTGCACGGCGCGCTGCCCGAACTCGAAGCCCAGATTCTCAACGCGATGCCGAGGATCGAGCATTGGCTGCGCGGCCAATGGCAGAATCACAGAGCGCCGTTCTACGCGTCGGTCGATTTGCGCAACAGCGGCTTCAAGCTGGCGCCGGTCGACACCAATCTGTTTCCGGGGGGCTTCAATAATCTGAATGACGATTTCATGCCGTTGTGCGTGCAGGCGGCCATGCATGCGGTCGAAAAAATCTGTCCGCGCGCGCGCGGCGTGCTGCTGATTCCAGAAAACCACACGCGCAATACGTTCTATTTGCAAAACGTGGCGACCCTGCGCACCATCCTGCGCCAGGCCGGCATGAATGTCCGCATCGGCAGCCTGCTGCCCGAGATCAGCGCGCCGACCAAAATCGAAACGGGCAATGGCAAAGGACTGCTGCTCGAGCCGCTGGTGCGGCGCGGCGATCGCTTGATGGTCGGTGATTTCGATCCTTGCGTCGTGCTGCTGAACAATGATTTATCGGCCGGGATTCCCGAAATATTGCAGGGGCTCGAGCAGATCGTGCTGCCGCCGCTGCACGCCGGCTGGGCGACGCGCCGCAAATCGCGGCATTTCTCCGCCTACGATCATGTCGTCGACGAATTCGCCGCGCTGATGGGCATCGATCCGTGGTTGATCAACCCGTATTTTTCGAGTTGCGGCCAGATCAATTTTCAGGAGCGACGCGGCGAAGATTGCCTGGCCGGATACGTCGACGAAATGCTGCGCGATATTGGCGAAAAGTATCGCGAATACGGTATCGCTCAGGAGCCTTTCGTGATCGTCAAGGCCGACGCCGGAACCTACGGCATGGGCATCATGACGGTAAAAAGCGCGGAAGACGTGCGCGGTCTGAACCGCAAGCAGCGCAATAAAATGGCGGTGGTCAAGGAAGGTCTTGAAGTTACCGAAGCGCTGGTGCAGGAAGGCGTCTATACCTTCGAGCAAATTAACGACGCGGTAGCCGAACCGGTCGTCTACATGATCGACCACTTCGTCGTCGGCGGTTTTTACCGCGTGCATACCGACCGCGGCATCGACGAAAATCTAAACGCGCCGGGTATGCATTTCGTCCCGCTCGCGTTCGACAACGCGTGCACGGCGCCCGATCCCGACGCCGCGCCTGGCTGCCCGCCAAACCGTTTTTATTCCTATGGCGTCATTGCGCGCCTTGCCTTGCTCGCCGCATCGATCGAGCTCGAAGCTACAGCACCGAAAACCGTCGAGACGCCGGCGACCGTGCAATGAAGCTGGCGTTCGTCGTCGATCCGCTCGACAGCCTCAAACCTTACAAGGATTCGAGCGTCGCGATGATGCGCGAAGCCGCGCAACGCGGCCATGCGCTTTATGCGATGCGGCAAAGCGATCTCGCATGGCGCGAAAACCAGGTCGTCGGTTACGCGCGCGCGATCAGGCTAACCACCGATACCGGCAACTGGTATCAGGCCGGTAAGGCAGAAGCGGTGCCGTTACACGACTTCGGCGCGGTACTGATGCGCAAGGACCCGCCAGTCGATAACGAATACCTGTACAGCACGTACCTGCTCGAACTCGCCGAAAAAAACGGGGCGCGTGTTTTCAATAGTCCGCGTGCGCTGCGCGACCATAACGAAAAGCTCGCGATCGCCGAGTTCCCCGAGTTCATCGCGCCGACCCTGGTTACGCGCAGTTCCAAACTGCTTCACGGCTTTATCGGTGAACACGGCGATGTCATTCTCAAACCGCTCGACGGGATGGGCGGCAGCTCGATTTTTCGCGTCAGGCAGGGCGATCCGAACAGCAACGTCATCATCGAAACGCTGACGCAGTTCGGCGCGCGAACCGTGATGGGTCAGCGCTATATCCCGGCGATAGTTCACGGCGACAAACGGATCTTGCTGATCGATGGCGAACCGATACCCTATGCACTCGCGCGCATCCCGAAAGCCGGAGAAACGCGCGGCAACCTGGCAGCCGGCGGCAGCGGAGTTGCGCTGCCGCTGTCGCCACGCGATCGTCAGATTGCGGAAACGTTGGGACCACGGCTGCGCGAACGCGGCCTGCTGCTGGTCGGCCTCGACATCATTGGCGACTACCTGACCGAAATCAATGTGACGAGCCCGACCTGCATGGTCGAAATTGCCGCGCAAACCGGATTCAGCACCGCCGCGGCCATGCTCGACGCGCTTGAAAAACGCTGCATAAACGCGCCGCTGACGCAGGTCGCTTGAGGGCCAGGCGAAAGCTGCGTGGCGTGGTGGCATGGGCGAAGCTGCTGAACTCGGGTCGCGAGAGTAAAATTCAGCCTTCGAAATCTGTGGAATCCTTTATGGTTGGCATTCTGATTATTGCGCACAGTGATCTCGGCTTATCGCTGATCCGCTGCGCGACGCATGTTACGGGCGCCGAGCAGCCGCATCTGCAGCATGTCGGGGTAAAGCGCGGCGACGATCCGCAGCAGGTTACGCAAGCGGCGCGCGCGCTACTGAAGCAGCTCGACCAGGGCGATGGCGTTCTCGTCCTGTCCGACATCTATGGCGCGACGCCGTGCAACGTCGCGACGCGCTTGCTGGTGCCCGGAAAGGTCGAAGGCGTTGCCGGCGTGAGCCTGCCGATGCTGGTGCGCGCGCTGGGCCATCGCAGCGAGCCGCTTGCCGACGTCGTGCAGCGGGCGTGCAGCGGCGGCCGCGAAGGCGTGATCGATATCAATCGGGACCCGTGCCATGCTTAAGCACGAAGCCGAGATTCGCAACAAGCTTGGCCTGCATGCGCGTGCCTCGGCCAAGCTGACGCAGCTGGCAAATCGCTATCAGTCGGAGATATGGCTGTCGCGAAACGGCCGGCGCGTCAATGCCAAGAGCATCATGGGTGTGATGATGCTGGCAGCCGCAAAGGGTGCTTCGATCGAAATCGAAACTGACGGCGGCGACGAAGCGGAAGCCATGCAGGGGCTGCTTGCCTTGATCGGCGGCTATTTCGGCGAAGGCGAATGACCGGGCATTGGTAAAACTGCTGCGCTTGCAAATACTTGATTGCGAAGAAGCGGGGAATGCTGATGTGCTTCCGTATACGTTCCGCTTCTGCTCTTCTTCGCGTCTCATCCTGGCTGTGCTCGCTACGTTTTTCGACGCCCGCCTGGCTGCTTTGTTATGGATAGCGGAATGAGCTTTACCATGCACGGCATCGGCGTTTCGGGCGGCATAGCGATAGGCTTTGCCCACCTGATCTCGCACGCGACGCTTGAAGTTGCGCACTACGTTGTGCCGAAGCATCAGGTCACCGAGGAATTGACGCGCTTCGATGCGGCGATCGAAGCCGCCGCCTCCGAGCTCGAAGCGCTGCGCGTCAATATACCGCCGGCGGCGCCGCCGGAATTCGATGCGTTCCTCGATCTGCACCTGATGATCCTGGCCGACTCGACGTTGTCCAAAGTGCCGCGGCAACTGATCGAGAACCAGCAATGCAACGCCGAATGGGCGCTGAAATTGCAGATGGATGCGCTGCTCGAGCAATTCGATCAGATCGAAGACGGCTACTTGCAGGAACGCAAAGCCGATGTGATCCAGGTCGTCGAGCGTGTACTGAAAGCGCTGCTTGGGCAGCCCGGTTACATTCCGGTCCCGATCGGCCGCGAAGAAAACAGCATTCTGGTCGCCCACGATCTGTCGCCGGCCGACGTGATCCAGTTCAAGCAATATCACTTCGCAAGTTTCGTCACCGATCTCGGAGGCGCGACTTCGCACACCGCGATCATCGCGCGCAGCCTGAACATTCCGTCGATCGTCGCGCTGCACAACGCGCGCCAGTTGATCCAGGAAAACGAGTTGCTGATCGTCGACGGCACCCAGGGTGTTGTCATCGTCAGTCCCGATACGCGGGTGCTGGCGGAATACCGGCTGCGTCAGCACGAGCTGAACCTCGAACGACAGAAGCTGAAACGCCTGCGGACGACGCGCGCGACGACGCTCGACGGCGTCGACATCGAGCTGCACGCCAACATCGAACTGCCCGAAGACATGGAGCAGGTCAGGGAAAGCGGCGCCACCGGCATCGGCTTGTTCCGCAGCGAATTCCTGTTCCTGAACCGCGACGATTTGCCGAACGAGGATGAGCAATTCGAGGCGTATCGCAAGGTCGCCGTCGACATGGAAGGCATGCCGGTCACGATACGCACGCTCGACCTCGGCGCCGACAAGCAGATCAACGGCGTCGAGCGCGTCGCGACC
>JACMKV010000120.1 GCA_014379915.1 Burkholderiales bacterium | reverse complement strand
CGCAATAGCACCCGACCCAGCTACACCTTGTGCAGAACCGTTGTCACGACGCCCCAGATTTCTAGTTCGTCGCCGTCCTTGAATTCGATATCGGGATGGTCTTCGTTATCGCTCGTCAACCTGACAACGGCGTCACGCTTAAAGAGGCGCTTGACTGTGAGCCTGCCATTGACTATGGCGACTACGACATTGAGGTGCCGGGGCTCGATCGATCGATCGACAATCAATTCGTCGCCGTCGTGAATGCCGGCTTTGAGCATCGACCAGCCCTGCACGCGGATGATGAAGGTTGCCTCTTTATTCCTGATCAGGTGTTCATTCAGGTCAATGCGGCCTTCGATGTAGTCGTCGGCTGGCGAGGGGAAGCCGCAGGGGACGCGGAAGCCGATGAGCGGAAGTACAAAGCGCGTCGGGCATTCCGCGGCGCGACTGGCAATTGTTAGCATTGGATTGGCGGTAACGTGAAGGCAAGGCAACGTGCAGCTTAGCTATGGCGACGCTATCGGACAATCTCTGTTTTCTAAGCTGGCCGAAGACAAGCCTTAGTCCTTTGCACTGTGAGCGTGCGGGCGTAGTAGTCGGAAGCGACGGAGGGGTAGTTATGCCGCAACCGTGGTAAAAAACGTGGTAACTTTCAGTCGTTGAAATGCTAGACCAAGCATTCACGCGGCTTGACAGGGACAATGTGAAAGACGCTCTCGCAAATCTTCCCGTAGCACACCAGGCGGAAAACAGATCGCTCGCGAGTTGTTAAGCCGCTATGCTCAAGCGCGCGCCCGGATGGCGGGCTTGATCGGGCGCCCGATCAGGTACTTTTCTATCCCATCGCTTAATGCATTTTTATAGACCAGCAACGCTTCGGCTATCGCTTCCACGCTCCGGTCAATGTCGGCATCGGTATGGGCGAAGCTGATTACGAGCGACGGCAGAATCAGCCCGCGCTTGATGGTTTCCTGAAGAAACAGCGTGCGGAAAGGTTGGGAATCCTTTTTGCTCTCGTCCTTGGTCGAATAAACCAGATTGCAATGCTTACCGAGTAGTTCGAAGTAGCCTTGGAGCTGATGCTCGCTGATTGCCCGATTGATGCCATCGGCAAGACGTTTTCCCTGCTTGTGTAGAACCTCGACAACTTGCTGGTCGCGGTAAACGTTCATCGTCGCGATCCCGGCCGCGAGAGCGCCGGTTTCAGCGCCGTGCGTGGTGGACAGCAGAAACACGCGCTCCTTGTCGTGCTCGTAGCCGCCGCGGATCATGAACTCTTTCTTGCCTACCAACGCCGACAATGCGAAGCCGTTACCGATGGCTTTGCCGAATACGGATAAATCGGGATCGAGACCGTGATGTTGCTGTGCGCCGCCCAGATGCCAGCGAAACCCGGTGATCATCTCGTCGACGATAAAAAGCGCGCCATTTTTCCTGCACATTGCCTGGACCTTGTGCAGAAAATCATCAACAGGCGGATGGTTTTTTTCAGCCTCCATGATCACACACGCAATTTTTCCGGAATGACGATCGAATGCAGTCGCCAGGCTGGCGATATTGTTGTAGTCGAATTTGATCGTCAGATCGCGTACGGCTGCCGGGACGCCCGCCGGCATCGGCGAAGCGCCGATGAACCAGTCGTTGTATGAAATGAACGGATGATCGCTGCAGATCGCGACCATGTCGCGTCCCGTGCAGGCGCGCGCCAGACGAACCGCCGCACTGGTAGCAGTGGACCCGTCTTTGGTAAATTTGGCCATTTCACCGGCCTGAATCAGATCGAGTAAAGTTTCCGCGCACTCGATTTCGACCGGCGCCGCTCGTGTGAAATTTTGGCCGAGCTGAATCTGGCGGCAAGCTGCATCGATCACCGGTTTGAAGCCGTGACCCAAAGTGACGGCGCGCAAGCCCATGCCGTATTCGATAAATTCGTTACCGTCGACGTCCCAAACGTGGCAGCCTTCACCGCGTGCGATGAAAGCCGGCGCGTGTTCGGGAAATTGATCGTCGCCCTTCGCGTAGGTGTGGCATCCGCCAGGGATTAAAGCGTGGCTTACTTGCTGCAGGGCTTTTGATTTTGAAAAATTCATCATCGACGTTTCACAAAGGTTTTCAGCGCTGAACTGGGCGCGATTCCGGGATTGCTATAGTTTTTACTATCTCGGACGGACGGCGAAGTAAGAGACGCGATCATATTTTATTATTCGGATTCCCAAAAAGAGTTGGACTGGGCTTTGCTTGAAAAGCTAGGTAGGCAGGCGCAGCTTGACATTCTGATGCGCATAGGCTCACATGGCTGCCGAAAAAGGGAAACTGCCCCCAGCAATGTAGATCAAACGCTACAGCTGGAGGCGCATAATTTTCAACTTAAAAAGAACTATTAAACATGAAACTACTCGGCCGAACGGTCAGGTTTAATTCAAACCCGGGCTCCAGAATTTTCACATTGTCAGAACGGGTCATTCATGACCGTGTGTGGCATGCCGCTTTCTACGAATGGGAGGATCTAATCGGGGAATGGGATGACGTCGATACCCATCTCCCGGTACATTCGTACAAACTTGCCCGCAGACTGTACACATTGGCGAACTACGCTACCGACTCAAAGTGGGCAATCCGCGTTCTCACACCGCATTTTAACAGCTGTCATCTGAATCAAAAGTATGATCTTTTCTTTATCATCTGCATGGATATTTTTGAGCTGATCGCTATAACTTCCATTAGAAATTGGCGAGAAAAATGCAGAAATGCGGTTTGTTACCTTGATGAATGCTGGAGCGAAGAGTGGCTGAAGGGGCGCGAATTTTTATTGCGCCCGCTGCAAGAATTCGATCATGTGTTCCTGGGTACCAAGAATAGCGTCGATGTGATTTCGAAAATAATCGGCCGCCCCTGCACTTACCTGCCGATGGGGGTTGATGCTGTCAAATTTGCTCCCTTTCCAGTCGCACCTCGCCGCAGCATCGATGTCTGGAACCTCGGTCGGCGTTCAGCGGTGACGCATCAGGCGCTGCTCGAACTGGCCGAGCAGAAGCACATTAATTATTACTTCGATACCGTTAAAAGCGGAAACGTACCCTCTCCCAACGAGCACAGGCTGCTGGTTTCGAATCTGCTTAAGCGATCCCGCTATTTTATTGCCAATCATGCACGTGCGAATGAAATGGGTACCAACCATGGACACATGGAGATCGGTGCGCGTTTTTTTGAAGGCGCGGCGGCGGGAGCAGTCATGCTGGGGAAACCTCCGGCGCCTGAGGCGTTCAATCAATACTTCGGTTGGCCGGACGCGGTCATTCCACTTCCCTTCGACGCGCCCGACATTGCCGATACGATTGCCGAGCTGGACGCCCAACCGCAGCGCCTTGCCAGGATTCGCAAGGACAACGTTGTCAATTCGCTGCTACAGCACGATTGGGTATACCGCTGGCGCCGTGTGCTGGAAACAGTTGATCTTGAGGTTACGCCAAGAATGCTGCTACGCGAATCGATGTTGAGAGATATGGCTGAGAAGATTCGTGAGACCGATTTGAGTGAGCGGCTGGCGCCGGTCGGCCGAGACTGATGGCAAGCCAGTAGCCGTTGTTGGACACGCTTGTTGCGTAAGCCATTGGCCGATACTTTTTAATGACAATAAGAAGCAAGGTCAATAGCGCTGACCTGCTGCCCTAACTCTTGTAACAGGTTGGCAGTACCCATCTGGCAGCAAACTCAGTGGTTGCGTAAGCTCGACCGTCAAGTAGACAGTTCAGGAGTATTTCTCGCGGATACTTTTCGCGGACATTAAGCCGCCCGCGAAAGACGGCCGAAGGCAGGTTGTCCGGCGCTTCGTCAGGCCGTTCTGTAAGCTCTGATCCGGTTCATTGTAACTTCACTAACTGTTCGGGTGGTTCGAATAGCCAGGCGTTCAAGACTTCGGTGCGGTTGCATCGGCCGATGTAGGCATTTTGGAAGTTTCCTATGCAAATGATAGTCAACTGTGTCGCCTATAAAAACGGTGTTCGAATCAGATCGATCGCGGTAGAGGACATAAGCGAGGTTTTGAAGCAGGACAGCACCTTCGTCTGGCTCGGACTGCACGAGCCGAGCGAAGCGCTCCTGCTCAAAATTCAGGAGGAATTCAACCTGCACGAATTGGCGATTGAAGATGCTCATCACGCGCACCAACGGCCCAAGCTCGAGGAGTACGGCGATTCGTTATTTGTCGTACTGCAGACCGGGCAGCTGCTCGATAACGCAATTCACTTCGGTGAAACGCTGATCTTTGTCGGGCGCCGCTTTCTGGTATCGGTACGCCATGGGCCGTCACTCAGCTATGCCAAAGTGCGGAATCGATGCGAGCTGGCTGCCGATCGCCTGGCGCAAGGACCGGGGTTTGCCCTCTATGCGATTATGGACTTTGTCGTTGATAACTATCGCCCTATTGTCGATTCGCTGCAGGCGCGGCTCGAGACAATCGAAGCGACCATCTTCAAGCAGCGCTTCAGTCAGGATTGTCTGCAGGACTTGTATGACCTAAGGCGGCAACTTGTTCTGCTGCAATCAGCCGCGGAGCCCTTGCTCGAGATATGCAATTCCTTGATTCGCTTCCACACCGATATCATCCCGAAAGAAGCGCGCGCTTATTTTCGCGATATTCACGACCACGTCAGAGGCGTCACCCAGGCGACCAGCAACATGCGCGAAATGTTGACTACCGCCATGCAGGTTAATCTTTCGCTGGTGACAGTAGCGCAAAACGAAGTCGTGAAAAAGCTTGCCGGATGGGGCGCGATTCTGGCGATTCCGACCATGGTATTCAGCCTCTACGGCATGAATTTCAAACATATGCCCGAGCTCGACGCGAAGCTCGGCTACCCCATCGTGATTCTTGTGGTTATCCTTGGATGCCTATGGGTTTACAGGCGGCTCAAGCGCGCGGGATGGTTGTAAAGACATTGCGATAGATTCGTGGCAGAAATGGAAGCGCGCTTCAGACGCGTAGTTTATACAGCCGCGACACTTCTTCTTTCTTCGTTATCCGCCCATGCGGGGCGGCCCCTCATAAGCGACGATGCAAGCCTGACTGAAGCCCGTTCATGCCAGCTTGAAACGTGGTATCAGCACAACGATGGATGGCAGGAATTTTGGCTGCTTCCGGCTTGCAATCCGTCGGGCAATTTTGAAGTTGCGCTGGGCTCTGCGGGTTTTCAGATGAACTCGCAACCGCGAACAGCTATGGGATGGCTCCACGACAAGAGCACGATGACATCGCCTGACCTGGGGCGCTGCAATCCAGACGGACTTGCTCGAACGGCTCAACGGCTTCGTCGAAATCTTCGGCTACGATCAGAGCACGCAGTTGGAAGTGAGCTTTGTTGCCGTACCAGATCGGCTGCACTTCGACCTTTACCGCTGGCCGGTCGCTTTCTGGTGCGTCCAATTCCGAATTTGTGTCGGTCGGCATCAACATCTATTTGCCCTCCCCGTAATTGGGACTCCGCTTGATTTCGAAAACGTTCTCCGGCGACGGCGCGAGATGATGGGTCAAACGACGCGGTCCGGTCCGAATAAACGGCACATAGTGCCCCGCATTTGCACTTCAACAGCGATCGAAAGCCTTGCTCGCCAGTGACAGGTGAAGGAATAAAACTTGCGGTGCTTGCCGCGTCTTTTTCTCAAGGAGCAAGAGGATGCGTGAGTTTTTCGAATCCGTTGGAATGGTAGTCGCGCTTTGGATAGCCATTGGGGTTTTCTCGTCCCTGCGCATAGCAGGCTTGTTCTAGCAAAAAGTTCAGGAGAAACACATGGGGCTCTTTGACAAATTGAACGGCGATGCTGATCCAAACGGTCGCTATACCCGTGCCATCAGGCCGGGAGCCTCACCCATAACCCTGGAGCATCAAGGAAAAATATACCGCGGCAACTTCACTGTCGTTGGAAGCCGCCTAATCGTCTCCTGTGGAGAAGTTATAACGGAGATCGAGATGGATCACCGCCATCCGGAACCACAGGCGCGGGAAGCGATGCGCGAACTGGTCCGTTCGGGAAAACTCGGGGCTCACGAAACATAGGCGCGCTTTGGTCTCATGCGGTAGCTAAGCGCGCCGCCTCAAGCTGTTATGGATATCGGTAGCAGCAATTGCCGCGTGACCCGATGCTACGCTGAGCTGATTCAAGCCCTGGTCCGCGTCGCCCGCACTATAAAGTCCCGCGACCGTGGTCTGCTGGTGAGCATCGACTCTCAAGTTTCCGTGGGTGTCGTGCTCGGCGCCTAGCGCGATCGCGAGTTCCGATCGCACCTTGGTTCCCAGCGCCGAATACAGCGCGTCGAATTTCAGCGTTCCCCGCTGTACCTTGACTGTACTTCCCTGATCGGGCGCAAAAGAAACGCTTACCACCGCATCTTCGACGATGTCGATGCCCGCATCCCTGGCTTCGTTCTTTTCTTCAGCCGACAGTCCGACGGACTGGCCAAAAGTCAGGATCGTGATTCGTGCCGTGTAGTCGCGCAAAAACAGCGCTTCCCTTAATGCGCACGTGCCGAGGCCGATGATAGCGACGCGGCGGTCAATCACCTCAAAGCCGTCGCATATCGGGCAGTAACGAAGACACCCGGCGCGCACCGCCTCCTCGCTGTTGGCAAACGGCGGCGTGTCGAGGATTCCGGTGGCCAGCAAAATCTTGCGGGAGCTGACGCGCTCGCCTTCCATTTCAGCGACGAACCCATCATTTGCGCGCTGCAAACCCACAACCGTTGCCGTCGTCGGCGCGACGCCATAACGCCAGGCTTGTTCGGCTAGCCGAGTCAGCAGATCGGCCCCCGAAATTCCGTCTGGGAACCCGGGAAAATTGTGGGAAAGCGGAATCAGCAGTGCGCGACTGCTGCCCGAATCGATGACGCGGACGCTGCGCCGAAACCGGGCAAGATAAATCGCCGCTGTCAGCCCGGCCGGACCGGCGCCGACGATCAGGCAATCGACCGGACCATCCTGTTCAATCGCACTCATCATCCGCCGCCCAGTATTGGAAACAACTGCTTGAGGCCGATCGCGATGGTCTCGACTGCGATGCCGGCCAGCAGTAAGCCCAGCAATCGGTTCGCGATATTCATGCCGGTATTTCCCATTGCACGGCCGATCGGCGTCGCCAGGCTCAGCATCAACCACAACAATCCGCAGACGCCAAGTACGCATGCGGAAATTGTTAAGTAATGTAACCAGTTGCCGTGTTGGGTTGCGATGATCACCATGCTGATGGCGCCAGGGCCGGCGAGAAGCGGAATGGCGAGCGGCACGATGCCGGTTGCTTCGCCGCTTTCGAGCTCGATTGCCTCTTCAGTGGTCTGGCGCACGTTACCGGCTTGCGCGTTCAACATCGCGATCGCCATCAGGAGCAGCACCAGTCCGCCGCCGACACGGAACGATGCGAGGCTGGAACCCATCAGGCGCAAAATGGTTTCGCCGGTTAGTGCAGCCACCAGCAGCACGCCGAGCACGGTGACACTGACCAGCCGCGCTGTGCGTTTTTGTTCGCGAATGCCGCGTCCGGAAGTCACACTCAAAAACATCGGCACGGCAAGAAAAGGATCGAGCACAGCGGTCAGTGCGATCAGAAAGCGCGTGTATTCGGTCCAGGTTTGCATGTGAAGCGGCGGGGAACAGTGAACGGTAAAGGGCGAAGAACACGCCTCATGGGACGATTTTGCCGTCACCGATTACCGTTTCCGGCTTACCAGTTCAAGCGCCCATGCCAACACCAGCCGCAGGCGTTCCGGCAACAGCAGCGCGGCGGCCTCGTGTCTGACCCAGCGATATTCGTGATGTTCCGGCCGACCGAGATCGGGGTTCACCGCAAGATGCACTTCACCCTCGGCGGTTTCGGCGAGGTAGAAGCGCGCGATCTTGCCCTTCGCATAGGGCGCCGTTTCGATAAACACCTGGTCCCATGGAAAGCGCAGGTCAGAAAGTCCGGTCTCCTCGGTGGTTTCGCGTATCGCGGTTTGCAGGAAGGATTCGCCTGGCTCGACCAGGCCTTTTGGGAAATCCCAGTTGCGATAGGCGCGCAAGATCAGGAATTGATATTCCATCTCGGCATGACGCACGATTACGATGCCGGCCGACTTTTGCGCGATCTCCATTCCGATATCGTACGAGCTGACGTTGCAAAATCTAACAGGCTGTTGAAAAACTACTGCGCTTGCCAACACTTCGTTGCTCAGGGCCTCAAAATGCTCATGTATTCCCCTATACATTCCGCTTTTTTCGGCCCGCAGCACCTCGTCTTGGCTGCGCTCGCTACGTTTTTCAACAACCTGAGAATCGGGAAGCCGGCATTCTAGCGTATTTGCGCCGGGCGAAGCTCGTGACGCTGGACCGCGAAGAGATGAGCGCCCTGCGTGCAGACGCCCTGAGGGTAGACGACT
>JACMKV010000119.1 GCA_014379915.1 Burkholderiales bacterium | reverse complement strand
GCGGGGTCGCATCCACGCCTGCCCGGCGTGGAATCCTGCTCCTCCCGCAGGCAGCGGGCTGCGCTCGCTACGTTTTTCAACAGCCTGTTAATGGTTGGCGTGGAATACCGGCGCTATCATGGCAATGACCTTCGCGTTTTGAACTATGCCTGAATCCGATCGAAACCAGGCAATCTGGCCAGGGGCCGTATCCCAACCGACTGGGCGGCGACGCGAAAACTCTTTCTCCCTCCTTTCCAAGGAGGGGCGACGCGAAGCGCGGGGCCGTCATCAAATATTGGGCAATTCACAAGAGTATCGAATAGATGAAAAACCGCACTGTCGCAAAAATTGAAAGTGAGGACGAACAGCGCCGACTCGCTGTTTTGATCGACGCCGACAACGCGCAGCCATCGGTCATCGAAGGGCTGCTGGCCGAGGTGGCGAAATTCGGCGTTGCCAGCGTTAAGCGCATTTACGGCGACTGGACATCGACCAGCCATACGCAGTGGAAGAAAAGCCTGCTCAAGCACTCGATCCACCCGGTCCAGCAGTTTGCCTACACGAAGGGAAAGAATGCGACCGACAGCACGCTGATCATCGATGCCATGGACTTGCTGTATACGCGCCGCTTCGACGGCTTTTGCCTGGTATCGAGCGACAGCGATTTCACGCGTCTGGCGCAACGTTTGCGCGAGGAAGGCCTGACGGTATTCGGCTTTGGCGAGCGAAAGACGCCGGATTCGTTTGTCGCCGCGTGCGACAAATTTGTCTACGTTGAAGTGCTGCGAGCCGATAGCGTCGCAAACGAGCCAGGGAGCGAGCCGGTGAAATCCTCGTCGCGGCGGCGGCGATCGAAAGCCGCGCCGCCGCCCGCGTCGGATGCGGAGGTCGGCACGGCTGCGGAGGCGGAACCGGCGATCTCCAATCCGCAAGCGTTGCCGGTCGATCTGATCACCCAGGCGATCGAGGAAGCTTCGGACGACGCCGGTTGGGCGCCGCTCGGCCGCGTCGGCAGTTATCTGACGAAAATACGCCCCGACTTCGATCCACGCCTTTACGGGCACAAGAAGCTGAGCGAGCTTTTCAGGAAACACCCGAAGTTTTTCGAGTTCGAAGAGAGAAGCTCGCCTGGCGTCACGAGCAAGGCGATTTATGTGCGCGCAGTCGATTCGGCTGTTCCGGCAAGAGTTTCAAACTAACCATCCGACCGGAAACCTCAGGGTCCGTGCATGTGAACAGCCGCAACGTTCGCAAATGCGGTTAACGCAAGCGCGCTATTCATCACGGCATAGGGCCACGGTAAACGCATGACGCGGCTTGCTTTTGAATCGCGCTGAGTTTCTCGCGCACCGACTTGCCCTATCAAAAACCACGGAGAAAAATCGCATGAATGAGCAGGAACAGAAAGCTACCCTCACGCTGTGTCTGATGGCGGCGTTTGCCGACGGCGCCAAGCACGAGCGCGAACGCGCCGAGGTCAAGCGCATTGCCGACGCGCTGGCGAGCGATGCATCGATCAATATCGCCGCGCTTTATCAGGACGTGCTGTTGAAACGTGTTTCGCTGGCCGAAACGACCGCGGCGCTAACCACGCCCGAGTCGCGGCAACTGGGGTTCGAGATGTCCGTGTGCGTGTGCGATGCCGATGGTGTGCAAACGGATGCCGAGCGCAAGTTTCTCGGCGAGCTGCGCGCCGCGCTCGGGCTGGCTGTCGAGCAGGCTCAGGCCTACACCGAGCAGGCCGAAGCGATCGCTGCCGCGCCGTTGCAAGCGGCTGCTGCCACTTCTCTAGCGACACCCGCTTCTTCGGCCTCTGCTTCGAAAATGTCCGATCAGGAAATGGACAAGACCATCCTGAACGCGGCCATCGTCAACGGCGCGCTCGAATTGCTGCCCGAATCGCTGGCGACGATGGCGATCATTCCGCTGCAGATGAAGCTCGTGTATCGCATCGGCCAATCTTACGGGTTCGAGCTCGATCGCGGACATATCAAGGATTTCCTCGCCACCGTCGGCGTCGGCCTGACTTCGCAATATCTTGAGCAGGCCGGGCGCAAGCTGCTGGGCGGGTTGCTCGGCAAGGTCGGCGGTGGGCTGCTCGGCAAAATGGGCGGCGGGCTGGCGCGCGGGGTGGGCAATCAGGCAGTCAGCTCCGGCATGAGCTTCGCCAGTACGTATGCGCTCGGCCACGTGGCGAAGCGCTACTACGCGGGCGGCCGCGCGCTGTCGACGCAGATGCTGAAGGAATCGTTCGACAATATCGTCGGCGAGGCCAAAAATCTGCAAACTCGCTATCTGCCCGAAATGCAGGCGAAAGCGAGCACGCTCGACACGACGAAGATACTGAACATGGTGCGGCAGGGCTGACGGAATACGGGTCGCTCTTCTTTCGCCGTACTCCTTACGACCTCGCTTCAGCAGCTCGAAATCGCTTT
>JACMKV010000118.1 GCA_014379915.1 Burkholderiales bacterium | reverse complement strand
TGGAAAGCGGCACCATGGGGCGGGCCGCCGTGCCTTCCGGAGCATCCACCGGTTCGCGTGAAGCCATCGAGTTGCGCGATGGCGACAAGAGCCGCTATATGGGTAAAGGGGTGCTCAAAGCGGTGGAATTCATCAACACCGAAATTTCCGAAGCCGTGATGGGGCTGGACGCCTCCGAGCAGGCCTTCCTCGATCGCACCTTGATCGACCTGGACGGCACTGAAAACAAGTCACGCCTCGGGGCCAATGCCATGTTGGCGGTATCGATGGCGGTGGCACGCGCGGCTGCCGAAGAATCCGGCCTGCCCCTGTACCGTTATTTCGGCGGCATGGGTGGCATGCAGATGCCGGTACCGATGATGAACGTGATCAACGGCGGCGCCCATGCGAATAACAATCTCGACATTCAGGAATTCATGATCATCCCGGTCGGCGCGCAAAGCTTCCGTGATGCGCTGCGCTGCGGCGCCGAGGTGTTTCATGCGCTGAAGAAGTTGATCAATGACAAAGGCATGGCAACAACCGTAGGCGACGAGGGCGGCTTCGCGCCGAACCTGGAGAATCACGAAGCCGCGCTCAAACTGATCACGCAGGCGATCGACGTTGCCGGTTATCAGGCGGGATCGGATGTCGCGCTCGGACTCGACTGCGCAAGCTCGGAATTTTTCAAGGATGGCAAGTATCAGCTGACTTCCGAAAAAGCCAGTTTGAGCGCTTCGGAGTTTGCCGACTATCTGGGGCGCTGGGTCGAGAAATATCCGATCATCAGCATCGAAGACGGCATGTCGGAAATCGATTGGCCGGGCTGGAAGGTCCTGACCGAGCGCCTCGGCGGCAAGCTGCAGCTGGTCGGCGACGATCTGTTCGTGACCAACACCAGAATTTTGCAGGAAGGCATCCAGCAGGGGCTCGCCAATTCGGTGCTGATCAAGATCAACCAGATCGGCACCTTGAGCGAAACGCTGGCCGCGATCGATATGGCCAAGCGCAACGCCTATACCAGCGTCATATCGCATCGCTCGGGCGAAACCGAAGACACGACGATTGCCGATATCGCCGTCGCCAGCAATGCGATGCAGATCAAAACCGGCTCGCTGTCGCGCTCGGACCGGATCGCAAAATATAACCAGTTGCTGCGCATCGAAGAACAGCTCGGCGCAACGGCATGCTACCCGGGCCGCACGGCGTTTCGCCATCTGCGTTGAGCAAATCCGCCGCACGGTTTCTGACGCTTGCGCTGCTGGCGCTGATCGTCGCTGTCCAGTATCCGTTGTGGTTCGGCAAAGGCAGCTGGAGGGAAGTGCGCGCCAATGCCGAGCGCGTAACGGCGCAAAAAAAAATCAATCAGCAACTGGAAAGCCGCAATCGCGCACTCGATGCCGAAGTGCTCGATCTGAAGTCGGGCACTGAAGCAATCGAAGAGCGCGCACGCAGCGATCTGGGCTTGGTCAAACCTGGGGAAATCTACTTTCAGATTACTAAGGAAAGTAGCGCGGGCAAATAATCGCGCCGATTTTAGCTACGCGACTCGCATTCACGCTCAGCGCAACGAAGCGAATTCAACAATAGAACGCATTCGCGAAATCGATCAGCAGCGCCGGATTCAGATAGCTGCGGAAGGCCAGCGCGCTGATCATAAGCGCCAGCAGCATCAGCAGCGACCATATCCAGAATTTGCTTTTCACAGCTTCCTCCTGCACGCGCTTTCCGTGCACGTGATTTCCACTTCGCCCGCCGATCTCATGTCGCCGCTCATGTGCTTAACTTACGCGGGCTTTTCCTGGTAGATCGGCGCAACGCCTCGCTCGTCGATTGGCCAGCAGACCAACCCGGCGAGCACGCTGAGCGCGATCGCAATCAGCCAGATGGTCTGATACGAACCCGTCGCATCGAACACGTAGCCGCCATACCACGCGCCGATGAATCCGCCGAGCTGATGGCCGAGAAACACGATGCCGAACAGCGTCGACATGTATTTGACGCCAAAGATTTGCGCGACCAGGCCGTTGGTCAACGGTACCGTGCCCAGCCACAAAAGCCCGATTACCGAGGCGAACAGGTACGTCGTCACCGGCGTGACCGGCAGCGCGATGAACGCGGTGATAACTATCGCGCGGGCGAAATACAGTACCGACAGCATGCGTTTCTTGCTGTAGCGCCCGCCGAGAAAACCGCAGCCGTACGAGCCGACGATATTGAAAAACCCGATCAACGCGAGCGCCGTCACGCCGACGGTCGGCGTCATGCCGCGGTCGAGCAGAAACGCCGGCAAATGCGTAAGAATGAAAACGATCTGAAAACCGCACACGAAAAAGCTCAACGTCAGCAGCCAGAATCCCTGATGCGCGGCGGCCTGGCGAACCGCTGCGGCCATGCTTTGCGTCGCGGCAGGCTGAATGCTGTGAGCGGCGGGCCCGCCAATGCTTTTCAAGCCATCAGTGATTTCCAGTTCGTCTCTGATTTCCGGGCCTTCGCCGTTTTTCGAGTCGTTGCTTTTCGCGCCGCTTCTGCTTTTCATGCCGCCGTTGCTTCTCATACCATACGCGAGCGGCGCGATCAGCAGCGTCGACACGGCCAGCCCGATCAGCGCGGCCTGCCAACCCCAGGTGCTGATCAGCGATTGCCCATAGGGCAGCATGATGAATTGCCCGAATGAGCCTCCGGCCCCGGCTATCCCCAGCGCCATGCTGCGTTTTTCCGCGCTGACTGCACGCCCGACAACGCCCATGACCACGCCAAACGTCGTGCCGCTCAAGCCGAGGCCGATCAACACGCCCGCCGACAGATCGAGCCCGAGCGCGGTATCGGCATAAGCCATCAGCAGCAGTCCGAGCGCATAAAGCAGGCTCCCCACAATGACCACGCGCCCGGCGCCGAACTTGTCGGCGATCATGCCGGCAAAAGGCTGTGCTACGCCCCACACCAGGTTCTGCGCGGCAAGCGCGAACGCGAACGTTTCGCGGCCCCAACCGAAGTCGACGCTCATCGGCTGCAGGAACAGGCCGAACGTCTGGCGTATGCCGACCGACAGCGTGAGGATCACGCACGCGCACGCGAGCACAACGCCGGGGCGTAGCGGGCTGCCTGCGAGACTGCGCGCGGCGCCGCTGATGTTTTTTGTCATTCGATCCGGTCGTGGGAAAAGAGGGAAGGGCAGCGATTATACTTCGAGTCGTTCCTCGTCCAGCCGTTCGAACAGTATCTTGGCCGAATGGCGTTTTGCTTCGATCTTCTCGGTGAACTCTGTGTTCTCTGTGGCTTGAGAGATTCGAAAAAGTAAAAGCCCTGCCACAGAGATCACAGAGAACACAGAGATACCTTTAAGGGACGCTTTGATTACATTGGACCGCGTAGCCAGGACTTTCGATGGTCAGCCAGCGCTGGCGCCGACCACGCTGCGCTTTGCCGCGGGCCAGACCACGGTCGTGATCGGCCCGAGCGGCTGCGGCAAATCGACCTTGCTGCGCCTGATCGCGGGTCTGCTGCAGCCTGACTCGGGACGCGTTGCGATCGACGGCGTCGAGATGCATGCCGGAAACGAAGATCAGCTGCGCCACACCATCGGTTATGTGATTCAGGACGGCGGGCTGTTTCCGCACCTGACAGCGCGGCAGAATGTCGCCTTGCTCGCGCGGTTTCTGAAACGTCCGCCGGCGTGGATCGCAGCTCGCATCGACGAGCTGCGCGTGCTGGTCAACCTGCGCGGCGAGCTGCTCGCGCATTATCCGCAGCAGCTTTCCGGCGGTCAGCGCCAGCGCATCGCCCTGATGCGCGCACTGATGCTCGAACCAAAGCTGCTGCTGCTCGATGAACCGCTGGGCGCCCTCGATCCCCTGATTCGCGCCGAGCTGCAGGCCGAGCTAAAAAGCATTTTCGCACGGCTCGGAAAAACTGTCGTTCTTGTCACCCACGACATGAACGAGGCCGCGCACTTCGCCGATGACATCGTGCTGCTGCGCGACGGCCGTGTCGTTCAGCGCGGTGCGCTCGACGATCTGATCAAACGGCCGGCCGAAGCTTTCGTGGGCGACTTCATTCGCGCGCAGAAATCCATACTCGACGCAAAAATCAGAGAGACCGGGCTGTGATGCGGGTCGTGATGCGGGCTGTGATGCGCGCGACCATGCTGCTCAGCGCACTTCTGGCGAACGCAGCGGTCGCGCAGGAGGCGCTGACCATCGCGTCCAAACGGTTCACCGAATCCTACATTCTTGGTGAGATCATTGCGCAGACTGCGCGCAGCGCCGGGGAAACGCAGGTCGCGCACAAGCCCGGGCTCGGCAACACGGGCATCGTATTCGCGGCCTTGCAAGCCGGCAGCATAGACGCGTATCCCGAATACACGGGGACGATCGCACGCGAATTGCTGAAGTCGGACGCCGCGGATCTTGCTGCAAGTGCCGCAATCAATCGCGAGCTCGCCCCGCTAGCACTCGCCGCCGGCATTCCATTCGGTTTCAACAACACTTATGCATTGGCCATGCGTGAGGCTGAGGCGGCGGCGCTTGGAATCAGCACGGTGTCCGATCTGGCGCAACACGTCGGATTGAAGCTTGGCTTGTCGCAGGAATTCCTGCAACGAGAGGATGGCTGGCGAGCGTTGAAACGGGCTTACAGCCTGCCGTTCACTGCGCCGCGCGCGATCGATCATGGCCTCGCTTATGAAGCGCTGGTCGCCGACGAAATCGATGTCATCGATATCTATTCGACCGACGCGAAAATCGCCGAATACGAATTGCGTGTGTTGCGCGACGATCGCAAGGTGTTTCCGGCGTATGACGCTGTCCTGCTCTATCGTGCCGACCTGCCGCGGCGTTTGCCGAAGACCTGGGCGACGCTGCAAAAGCTCGAGGGCAGCATTTCGGCCGGCGCGATGATCGCGATGAATGCAAGGGCGGAGCTCGGCGGAATCGGCTTCGCGCAAATCGCGGAAGATTTCCTCGCCAGCGCTCGCTCGCTCCCGGACACTGCTGACTCGCTCCCAAATACTGCTGACAGGCGCCGTTTCATCGATCTGTTGTTCGGCCCGGATTTCTGGCGGCTGACGCGCGAACATCTGCTGCTGGTGCTGGTTTCGCTGGCTGCCGCCGTCGCAGCCGGCGTTCCGCTCGGGGTTTGGGCGGCTCGATCGCCCTCGGCCGCTTCGTCGATTTTGGCGAGTGTCAGCGTGATCCAGACCATTCCTTCGCTAGCACTGCTGGCATTCCTGATTCCGCTGCTGAACCGGATCGGCACGCTGCCAGCGTTGATCGCGCTGTTTTTGTATTCGCTGTTGCCGATTGTCCGCAATACCCACAGCGGACTGGTTTCGATCGCGCCAGCGCTGCGCGAATCGGCGCGAGCACTGGGCTTGCCGTCATTCGCGCGCTTGCGCCTGATCGAGTTGCCGCTGGCGGCGCCATCGATTGCGGCTGGCATCAAGACGGCGGCGATCATCAGCGTGGGAACCGCGACTATTGCTGCCTTTATCGGCGCCGGAGGTTACGGCGAGCGCATCGCCGCCGGCCTCGCGGTCAATGACAATGCCATACTGCTGTCCGGCGCGATTCCGGCAGCGGCACTCGCGCTGCTCATCGAAGGCGGCTTCGCGCTGGTTCAGCGCTGGCTGAGTCCGGCCGGTCTGCGCGGCCCGAAGTTGACGTAGGGCAAACCAGGCGCTGAATGTTGGCGACCCCAACTACTACCGCTCATCCCTCCCCTTCGACGGGGAGGGAGCGCACGCGGCGCGTGTCCGGTCTGATTCTCGATTGATAGTTCCGGCGATTTCACCCTTATACGCACAAGCAGCCGCACGGCTAAACGCTGAGCGCAGAGCAGCGTCAGCGCCGGGGACTGGCCACCCCGCCACTTCGCGTTTCTCCGCCTCAGCGAGGAGGGGAAAAATTCGGTTGCGGCGCCAGGCAACGATCGGCTGCCCTTCCGCGCAGCGGAACATGCCATCAAATGCGCTAAACTGCATTTGCGCGGCTTGTCCGTGCCTCCGGCTGCATCAAACCTTCCAGCCCGTTTCAAATCTGCCAGGCGGCAAGGTCGCGACCGCGGCGTTGTAATCTCCGACTGTTGAGCCACATTGCGCGCGCACAGAAATGTTTCGCCGTAAAGGCGTGACAATCATAAAGGTGTCTATGCGGCTTTCGATAAAAGCAGGTTTTCTCGCTAGCCTGTGCGGGGCGATCGGCGCACCCTATGCCATGGTGGCAGAACCGGATTGTGAGCCCGTGCTCGCCGCGCAGATCGCGCAATCGCAAGCCGAGCGCTACAGGGTCAAAACTTCCGTGTCGGGCAAGGCTGGCGCGGAAACGGGCGAAACGATGA
>JACMKV010000117.1 GCA_014379915.1 Burkholderiales bacterium | reverse complement strand
CATATAACACGCCATTTATCTCGAAGATCGGCGGAACATGCTGCAAGGCTGGGCCGATCCGATCGACGAAATGGCGAAGCCGAAAACAAAGTAATGCCGGGGCGCTTCGGTCAAGCGGCCTGATGGTTTGCCGCGCATAACCCGATTTTGCGAAACAGATTCACAGCTCAATGCCACCCAGAATCCTGAATCGTTTCGCCATCCTAGCCAGCGATTCCCCGACGAAAGCCTCATGCTTGGCGATAAGTCGTTCAAAGGTGCGCCAGCGCAATCAGGCCGCTTGACCGAAGGGCCCCGGCACCACTGTGTTGTTCGGCTTGGCCATTTCGTCGATCAGATCGGCCCTAGCCTTGCAGCATGTCCCGCCGATCTTCGAGATAAATGGCGTGGTTTGATGAAGCGCGGCTTCGTTGCGTTCCTCATGGGCTAACTGTTTTTCGACCCAGTCCCCGCGGTAGCCAAATTCGTTTAAGCGCGGTGCTCGCGGTCGCGCGGAAGCCGTGCGGGGTCAGCCTGCGCGAGTATCCCAAGATGCGGAGCGCTTGCCGCAGTGCATTGTCGGTCATCGGTTTGTGTCGTTGATCGCGGTGAGGATCCTCCGGACATGAAAACAGATCAAATGTTGAAACGAAAATGCATGACATCGCCGTCCTTGACGACATATTCCTTGCCTTCGAGCCGCATCTTGCCCGCTTCTTTGGCTTTCTGCTCGCCGCCGCACGCGACGAAATCGGCATAGGAGATGACTTCGGCGCGTATGAAGCCGCGCTCGAAATCGGTGTGAATGACGGCGGCGGCCTGCGGCGCCGTATCGCCGCAGTGGATGG
This sequence comes from Burkholderiales bacterium, assembly GCA_014379915.1. Taxonomy (GTDB): domain Bacteria; phylum Pseudomonadota; class Gammaproteobacteria; order Burkholderiales; family JACMKV01; genus JACMKV01. Next base: position 2,168 of record JACMKV010000117.1, on the reverse strand, counting down.
TCCACGCGCGCACCTCTTTTACGCCGGCGGTGAAATAGGTTTGCAGACCGAGTAACTGGTAAGTTGCGCGCACCAGTCGGTTCAGTCCCGGCTCGTCGAGGCCGAGGTCGGCGAGGAACACTTGCTTGTCCTCAATCGGCAGATCGGCGATTTCGGCTTCGAGCGCGGCGCAGATGGCGACGACCGGCGCGTTTTCCGTCGCGGCGAATTGCTGAACGCGCGCAACCAGCGGATTGTCGGCGCGCCCCTTGTCGTCGATATTGGCGACATACATCGCCGGCTTCGCTGTCAGCAGGCACAGGGGTTTCACCAGTGCGACCAGCTCCTTGTCGAGCGCTAGACTGCGCGCCGGCCTGCCCTGATTCAGATGCGCGCTGATGGTGTCGAGCAGCGCCGCCATTTTGGCCGCTTCCTTGTCACCGCTGCGCGCCGACTTATTATTGCGAATGACCGCTTTCTCAACTGTCGCCAGATCGGCCAGCGCGAGTTCGGTATGTATGGTTTCGATGTCGTTGACAGGATCGACCGCGCCGGCCACGTGAACGACGTTGTCATCTTCGAAGCAGCGCACAACGTGGATGATGCCGTCAGTCTCGCGAATGTTGGCGAGAAACTGATTGCCGAGCCCCTCGCCTTTCGAGGCGCCCGCGACCAGCCCGGCGATGTCGACGAATTCAACGATCGCCGGCTGCGTTTTCTGCGGCTTGACCATCTCGGCGAGCTTCTGCAGACGCGAATCGGGGACTTCGACGATGCCGATGTTGGGCTCGATAGTACAGAACGGATAGTTTTCCGCTGCGATTCCGGCCCGGGTCAGCGCATTGAACAGCGTCGATTTACCGACGTTAGGCAAGCCGACGATGCCGCATTTCAGACTCATGGCAGACTCATAGTTCGGGCGAAAAAGTTGAACTCGGTTGGCGTAACATGATGGCGCAGCAAACTCGCTTTATTCGGAAGGTAAAGCAGTCGAAGGTCGAGCAGTCGAAGATCAAGCCGGGGAACCATCATGGCTTTCATTTCGTTAACGCGGCTTCGTGTGCGGTCCAAGCGGTATTTGTTGCCGTTTCTGTGGTACTCGCTGCTCTCGGCAAGGCAAGTGCAGCGCTCGCCCGGCTTTCTCGCAGGGAAACTGATGCTCGGCAGAAAACGCACTTATTGGACCGTAACCGCCTGGAATAACGAAAAATCGATGAAAGCGTTTCGTATCGCGGGCGCGCACCGGCCGGCCATGCTAAAGCTGCTCGACTGGTGCGACGAGGCATCGATCGCGCATTGGGTTCAGGACAGCGCAACCCTGCCTGGCCCGCAGGAAGCCCATCGACGCATGATCTCCGCGGGCAGGACCTCCAAGGTTCATCATCCATCACCTCGTCATGCCGCTCACGAAACTGCTGAAGTCTCATGCGCTATCCGGTTCGAGCAAGCTCTTTCGCCTCGAACTATAGCTTGACGCGAAACGCCGTTTCTCAAGCTATGCGTTGCCACTCGTTTTGGCTCCGGTATGCAGCTTCAGCATTGCCGCCTGCGTATGCCCATCGCGCAGCAGCGGCCAGACAGCGAGACTGTTTGCCATGGCCTCGGCGATAAGCCCGGCTTCTTCCCGACGCGGCGGATTCAGTACGAAGCCGACCACGGCACTGCTTTCGCCGGGATGGCCGATGCCCAATCGCAAGCGCCAGAAATCACGGGTGCCGAGTTGCGCGGAGATATCTTTCAAGCCATTGTGGCCGCTCACGCCGCCGCCTTTTTTCAGCTTTGCGGCGCCAGGCGGCAGATCGAGCTCATCATGCACGATCAGGATTTGCTCGGATTCAATTTTGTAGAATCTGGCAAGCGCTGCCACGGAGCGGCCGCTCAGATTCATGAAAGTATCCGGTTGCAGCAGCCAGCATTCCCCTTGCGCGTGCACGACACGGGCGACCGCGCCGTGAAAACGCGCCTCGTGTTTCAGCGTTACGCGCTCCTCGGTAGCGAGCAGAGCCAGCCACCAGAAGCCCGCGTTGTGCCGCGTGTGTTCGTATTCCCTGCCCGGATTGCCCAGGCCGACAACAAGTTTCATGCGTCTTACTGATCACGAATCATAAAAAAGCCCGCCGCACCGGCGACGGGCTCTGGCGCAATCGAGCGCTGTTGTCAGGTTTTCTTGTCGGACTTCTCGGGCTCTT
>JACMKV010000116.1 GCA_014379915.1 Burkholderiales bacterium | reverse complement strand
TCGATTCGAGAAGCTCGTTGCGCTGCTGGTAGATGACGCGGCGCTGGTCGTTCGACACATCGTCGTATTCGAGCAACTGTTTGCGGATATCGAAGTTGCGCGCCTCGACCTTGCGTTGCGCGTTTTCGATCGCGCGCGTAACCCACGGATGCTCGATTGCCTCGCCCTCCGGCATGTTCAGGCGCCCCATGATCGCTGATACGCGGTCCGACGCGAAGATGCGCAACAGCGGATCTTCGAGCGACAAATAAAAGCGGCTCGAACCCGGATCGCCCTGGCGTCCTGAACGGCCGCGCAACTGATTGTCGACGCGGCGAGATTCGTGGCGTTCGGTGCCGACGATATGCAGGCCGCCCGCCGCGACGACTTCCTCGTGCAACTTCTGCCAGTGACTGCGGATGTCTGCGGTGCGCGCAGCTTTCGCGGCCTCGTCGAGCTGTTCGTCGAGGCGCACACGGTTGATCTCGGGTTCAGGATTGCCGCCGAGCACGATGTCGGTACCGCGGCCCGCCATATTGGTCGCGATCGTGACCGTCCCCGGCCGTCCGGCTTGCGCGACTATCTCGGCTTCGAACGCGTGCTGTTTCGCGTTCAGCACGCGATGCGCAATCTTTTCTTCCTTCAGCAGACCCGACAGCAATTCGGAATTTTCGATCGACGTCGTGCCGACCAGCACCGGCTGGCCCCGGTTCTGGCAATCCTCAATGTCGATAATGATGGCGCGGTTTTTCTCCTTAACCGTGCGGAACACCTGATCCATGCGGTCTTCGCGGATCATCGTGTGGTGGGTCGGGATCACCACCGTTTCCAGATTGTAGATCTGCTGGAATTCGTAAGCTTCCGTGTCGGCGGTTCCTGTCATGCCGGCCAGCTTTTTGTACATGCGGAAATAGTTCTGGAAGGTGATCGACGCCAGCGTCTGATTCTCCTTCTGGATGCGAGCTTTTTCCTTGGCTTCGACTGCCTGATGCAGACCCTCCGACCAGCGCCGCCCCGCCATCAAACGGCCGGTGAATTCGTCGACGATGATGACTTCGTCGTTCTGCACGACGTAGTGTTGGTCGCGATGGAACAGCGAATTGGCGCGCAGCGCGGCGTACAGGTGATGCACCAGATTGATGTTGGCGGCGTCGTACAGGCTACCGCCTTCGGGCAGCAAGCCGGCCGTGGTCAACATCTCTTCGGCGTGCTCGTGACCCGCTTCGGTCAGCAATACCTGATGGGCTTTTTCGTCGACGCTGTAATCGCCGGGGCCGTCTTCCGCAGCCTGGCGCGTCAGCTTCGGCGCCAGCTCCTGCATGCGGTAATAAAGCTCGGTGTTGTCTTCGGCCTGACCGGAAATAATCAGCGGCGTGCGCGCTTCGTCGATCAGAATCGAATCGACCTCGTCGACGATCGCGTAATACAGACTTCGCTGCACGCGCTCGGTGGTCTGGTAGACCATGTTGTCGCGCAGGTAATCGAAGCCGAATTCGTTGTTCGTGCCGTAGGTGATGTCCGCCGCGTAGTTCTGCTGCTTGTCGTCGTGCTGCATCTGCGACAGGTTGACGCCGACCGTCAAGCCGAGAAAATTGTAAATGCGGCCCATCCACTCGGCGTCGCGTTTGGCCAGATAATCGTTGACCGTGACGACGTGCACGCCGCGGCCGGCGAGCGCGTTCAGATAGGCCGGCAAGGTCGCAACCAGCGTCTTGCCTTCGCCGGTGCGCATCTCGGCGATTTTGCCATCATGCAATACCATGCCGCCAACCAGTTGCACGTCGAAGTGGCGCATGCCGAGCGCACGTTTGCCGGCTTCGCGCACGACCGCGAACGCTTCGGGAAGCAGATCGGCGAGGATGCCTTTCAGCGCTTCGTTGCGTTCGTTCTGCAGTTGCGCGGCGCGCTCGGCATCGCCATTCGCATTATCTGGAATTTGCGCAAGGCGCTCCTTGATCCGGTTTTTGAACTCGCCGGTTTTTGCCGCCAGCGCTTCGTCGGACAATGCCTGCATCGCCTGTTCGAGCTCGTTGATCGCCTTGACGCTGCGGCCGTATTGCTTCAGCAGCCGCTCGTTTCGGCTGCCGAAAACTTTCCTGAGCACATTTTGTAGCATTGCGCGAACATCCTTTCGGAGCGGGGAACAACAGGAAACCTGAATCAGTCGCGCCTCGTTACGGAGGCGGGCCAACGTGGGGTCAAATGGGTGTCGATCAGGTCTGAGACAGCTTTCTGGGCAGTATGTTAAATCAAAAAGGGGTCAGGCAATCGCCTCACCCCTATTGGTCCAAACGATTTTGTCCAAACGAAAACCCGAGCTAACCGGGCATTTGCAGAAAACGCGCGGGGTTCTGCGGGACGCCCTTGAGATGCACTTCAAAATGCAAGTGCGCGCCGGTCGATCGGCCGGTACTACCGACTTCCGCAATCCTGGCGCCGCTTTGCACGATATCGCCAACCTTGACCAGCAACCGCGATGCGTGAGCATAACGGCTGACGAGATGATTGCCGTGGCTGATGTCAACCATATTACCATACTGGAGGTGGCGGCCCGCATAGACGACCATGCCCCCGGCAGCAGCGAAAATGGGGGTTCCCGCGCTGGCGACGAAATCGATTCCCTCGTGCATCGCTTTACGGCCGGTGAATGGATCGACCCGCCATCCGAATGACGATGAATGCCAGGCGCCCGCGACCGGTTTGGCGGATGGCACGAGCTTGCGCTTGACTTGCTCCATCTGGGTGATCGATTCGATCATGCCCAATGTTTCGTAGCGTTCGTCGACCTGGCGCGCGAGCGTATCGAGCTGCGCATTCAATTCTTCGATCGAAAAGTCCTGCTGCGGAATGCTGGAGAGCGCGCCGCCGCGACCCGGATTCCCTCCGAGCTGTACGTCTTGCGGCTCGATCCCGGCGGCTTTGGCCAGCCTCTCGCCCAGGCTGTCGAGTCTGAGCAGGCGCGCCTGCATTTGGCCGACTTTGGTCGCCATGGCACTGAGATTTTCGCGCAGATGCGATTGCGCGCGTGCGTTAGCCCCGGGCGGGGTATGACCGAGCAGCATTCGCGGCTGATTGAGATCGAAAGTGGATGACGGCAGCGAATAATAGATGAACCCGATTGCTGCGGGAATCGACAGCGCCAGCAAACCTGCGATCATCGCGATCTGGAATCTGCTGATCGTAATGGTCCGGGTTTTTGCCAGCCGGCCGGAAACCAGAATAATATTCATCTTCGCCTCCCAGACGAAGCATGGCACTCGATGTCTGGCCATGTCGCGCGAATACCAGTAAAGGTGCAAGACTTATGCCCATCGACTGACCGGTCGTATGTCCTTGAGGAAGCGCTGAATCCCTGTTTTCCCGGCGGTTTTCTCGGGCCGTCGCAGACGATTTTTGGCAAAGCGTGCCCAGTCCGGGCACCGTATCAGGAGCACGGAATGAATCGGCAGGGACCGCGATCGGCACGCTATTTCCTGGACGCCGCGAACTCGCTGCGCACGCCGCGCGAGCTTGCCCACCGCCTGCTCGATTTACAGCGCGCGCTGACCGGCATCAATCCGATCGCGGCCTCGCAATGCACGGTCAGTCGTTTGAAGAACGATGTACTTTTCCTGATCGCCGAGACTGGTATGACGGCAGCCAAACTCAAGCAATCGGCGCCGTCACTGCTGGCTGGCTTGCACCGCGACGGCCATGTGCCGGAGGTGACGCGTATAGAAGTACGAGTGCGCCCGCGCGATGACGCTGCACCGCTGCCGAAGCGAGCGGTGCTGAACGGAGAAGGCTTGAGCCATCTGGAGCAGTACGCCGCAAACCTGGACGACGTGCCGCTAAAGACAGCGTTACGCGTGTTGATTGAACGACAACGGCGCGGGCGTTAGGCTATAAAACCAACACCAGACGTTCCAGCGCGTAAAACGTCAGGAACACGAACAGGACGACGATGCTGAATTTGAAAACCTGCCAGGCGAAAACCAGATATCGGCGATCTTTCCTGAACAGGTAGAGGCCGACAGACAGCGCGATCGCCGCAAGCGCCAGAAAAACGACGAGCCTGATCACGATCATTGCAGTAAATCAGCTACCCGCTGACAGCTTTGCGGGCGATTTTCAGGCAGTTTGGGCCTGCAAATGCAAAAAGCTCGGCGCCTCTTCGAGGCGGTCAAAACTTACATACTCCCATGCCGTTTCGTCTTCGAGCAGCGCGCGCAGCAATGCATTATTCAGTGCGTGTCCCGATTTATAGCCGGAAAAGGCGCAGATCAACGGATGGCCAAGCACATAGAGATCACCGATCGCATCGAGCAGCTTGTGCTTGACGAATTCGTCGTCATAACGCAGCCCGTCCTGATTCAGCACCCGGTAATCGTCCATGACGATGGCATTGGACAGGCTGCCGCCCTGAGCCAGACCCTGGGCGCGCATGCTCTCGACATCCTGCATGAAACCAAAAGTGCGCGCGCGGCTTACTTCCTTCACGTAGGAAGTCGTCGCGAAATCGATGCTCGCGCTTTGCCCGGATTTGGCGAAAACCGGATGGTCGAACGAAATCGTCAAATCGAGTTTGAAGCCATTGTAAGGCTCGAATCGAACCCATTTATCGCCTTCTTCGACCTGCACGGGCTTCAACACGCGGACGAACTTTTTCGCCAACGGCTGCTCTTCGATGCCGGCCGATTGCAGTAGAAACACAAAAGGGGCTGCGCTGCCGTCGAGAATCGGTACCTCGCCGGCCGATAGATCGACGTAGGCGTTGTCGATGCCGAGGCCGGCGAACGCCGACATCAAATGTTCGATCGTCGCGACGCGCATCTCACCGTGCTCCAGGCACGAGCATAACTTCGTGTCCTGAATGCTGTACGGCGCCGCCTTGATTTCAAGCGGCTCAGCGAAATCGGTGCGGCGAAAAACGATGCCGGTGTTGGCCGCAGCCGGCCGCAAGGTCATGTAGACCTTCTGGCCGGTATGCAGACCGACGCCGGTCGCGCGCACGATGCTCTTCAATGTTCGCTGCTTGATCATTATTCGCTCTCGACACTCGCGCGCATGCACTGCGCGATGCGCTTAGCGGGGCCGTTATTTTATCATGAGCGACGGCGTCTCCTTGCATGGCCCGGGCATCCGTAGTCACCGCCTCAGCGTCAGCCCAACCCAATCGCCGGCATCCTTTGCTCAGTCAGCCTGTTTGCGCAGAAATGTCGGGATATCGAGCATGTCCGCACCGGATTGGCGCATCGCCTCTATCGTTGCATCGCGATTCCGCCGTCTGACCACCGCCGGTGTATCGAGTTCTTGATAGTCGATCAGACCCGAACCGATCGGCATGGCATCCGTTCCCGTCCTTATCATCGTCAACGGCTTGGACTGATTGCGATTGACCGGTGCGCCGAGACCGGTTGCGACCATGGTCACGCGCAGATCGTTTTGCATCGATTCATCGATCACCGTTCCGACTATGACGGTGGCATCGTCGGCGGAGAAGCCCTTGATCGTGTTCATGACATCGTGCACTTCCTTCATGCGTAAATTCATGCTGGCCGTGATATTGACCAGAATGCCGCGCGCGCCCGACAGGTTGATATCCTCGAGCAAGGGGCTCGCCACGGCCTGCTCGGCAGCGACGCGCGCGCGATTGGCGCCGGTTGCAACCGCCGAGCCCATCATCGCCATGCCCATTTCCGACATCACGGTTTTGACGTCCGCGAAATCGACGTTGACCGTGCCCGGGCAGTTGATGACTTCGGCGATGCCGGCGACCGCGCCATGCAGCACATTGTTGGCGGCCTGGAACGCGTCGAGCATGCTTACGTCCTCGCCCAACACCTGCATCAGCTTGTCGTTCGGAATCACGATCAGCGAATCGACATGCTGCGCCAGGAGGCTCAAACCTTCGAGCGCGACACGCTGGCGGCGGCCTTCGAACGCGAACGGCTTGGTCACCACGGCGACGGTCAGAATGCCCATCTCCTTGGCGATTTCCGCCACAACCGGTGCAGCGCCGGTGCCGGTGCCGCCGCCCATGCCGGCAGTCAAAAACAGCATATCGGCGCCCTCGATCAATTCCGCCAGACGCTCGCGGTCTTCGAGCGCAGCTTCGCGGCCTATGTCCGGATTGGCGCCGGCGCCGAGGCCCTTGGTGATGTTGACGCCGAGTTGCAGCTGCGTTTTGACCTGGCTGCGCTTCAACGCCTGCGCGTCGGTATTGGCGCAAATGAATTCGACGCCTTGCACGCCCAGGCGAATCATGTGCTCGACGGCGTTGCCGCCGCAGCCGCCGACGCCGATGACTTTGATGACTGCTTCCTGCGGTTGGTTGTCTATTATTTCGAATGGCATGCTCATCTCCTTAGGATAAAAAATTCCGGCTTTCTCGCGGGTGTGCTAACGCCGGTCTTTCAAAAATTTCCCTGGAACCAACTTCTCATACGATCGAATACGCGTTGTAAAGAATTACTTTGAAAATCGACCAACTGGTTGCGTTGATGTTGCGCCTCGGCCGCCCACAACAGGCCGACGGCAGTCGAATAGCGCGGGTTCTTGACGACTTCCGCCAGCGCTCCGGCGTAGCTAGGCATTCCTTGCCGGACCGGTAGGTGAAAGACTTCCTCAGCGAGCTCAACCATTCCCGGCATTGCACTGCTGCCGCCGGTGATGACGACTCCCGACGACAATAAATCTTCATAACCGCTGCGCCGCAATTCGGCCTGGATCAGCGAATACAACTCCTCGACCCTGGGCTCGATGACTTCGGCCAGCGTCTGCCGCGACAACAGCC
>JACMKV010000018.1 GCA_014379915.1 Burkholderiales bacterium | reverse complement strand
CGCAGCGCCTGGAGCGGGAACAGCCGCTTGCCGCCGCTTCCGCACCAGCCCTTCGGTACCGTGGTGCGGCGGCATGGAAATACACGAGCATTTTGAGCCCTGAGTAACGACGTATTGGCAAGCGCAGTAGTTTTTCAACAGCCTGTTAGACGACCTGGCCCGCGGCGTGCCCAGACGCCCACGCCCACTGGAAATTGAAGCCGCCGAGGCGCCCTGTGACATCGACGACCTCGCCGATGAAATAAAGCCCGGGTATTTTGCGCGATTCCATCGTCGTCGACGAAAGCGCATCGGTGTCGACGCCTCCCAGCGTCACTTCCGCGGTGCGATAGCCTTCGCTGCCGCTTACGACGATCGGCCACGAGTGAAGCTGGTTCGCGATGTCACGCAGTTCGGCACTGCCGAACTGGCGCAGCGGCCGGCTTACGAACCAGTGCTCGCACAGGCGCTGCGCGAACCGTTTCGGCAGTACGTCGGCGAGCACCGTTTTCAGTTCTGCGGCCGGCCGCTCTTCTCGCTGCGCATTCAGGTGCTCGAAGGCATCCGTGCCCGGCAGCAAGTCTACGCGCAGCGCGTCGCCTGGTCGCCAGTATGACGAAATCTGCAAAATCGCCGGCCCGCTCAAACCGCGATGCGTGATCAACATGCCGCCACGAAAGCTTTGCTCGTTGCAACTGACTTCGACCGGCAGCGAGACGCCGCTGAGGTCCTGATAATGCTCGAGATGTTTGCCGCTCAAGGTCAGCGCCGCCAGCGCGGCGCGCGTCGGGACTATGCGATGACCAAATTGTCTGGCCACTTCGTAGCCGAAGCCGCTGGCGCCCATGCCTGGAATCGACAGCCCACCGGTCGCGATAACCAGCGACCCCGCGCTTATGGCGCCAAGCGTAGTCGCAAGCGCGAAATGATCCGCCGAGCGTGCGATGCGATCGACCGAGCAGTTGACTTCGATGCGCACGCCCACTGCCTGGCATTCGTCGAGCAGCATTTTCACGATCAGCTTCGACGATTCGTCGCAGAACAGCTGGCCCAATTCCTTCTCGTGATAAGCGATGCCGTGACGCTCGACCATGGCAATGAAATCCCACGGCGTGTAGCGCGCCAGCGCAGATTTGCAGAAGTGCGGATTGGCGGACAGGAAATCGCCGGGCGCGGTGTGAAGATTCGTGAAGTTGCAGCGCCCGCCACCCGACATCAGGATTTTCTTGCCGATGCGATTGGCATGCTCGATCACCAGCACGCGCCGCCCGCGCGAGCCTGCTTCGATCGCGCACATCAAGCCGGCGGCGCCAGCGCCGATGATCAGGACATGGTAGTGCAAGCTCTAACAGGCTGTCGCAAAACAACTGGCGCTTGCCAATACATCGTTGCTCAGAGTCTCAAAATGCTCATGTATTCCCATGCCGCCGCGCCACGGTACGTCAGCTAGGACTTCCGCCAAACGCTCGCCAGCCACGGTTGCTGTTCGCGTGGCAACCCTTCGGGCCGGTAATAATAGGCCAATTCGATGAAGTGCGCGGCCGACATCGTGCGGCGCCAGGTTTCGATATCCAGGTAGGCGCCGTAGCGCCCGCGGTTCCAGCCTTCCTGGTTTTG
>JACMKV010000115.1 GCA_014379915.1 Burkholderiales bacterium | reverse complement strand
GTTCCCGGGCAAGTGCAGGTCACCGGGCACACCGATAATGTTCCGATCCGTACCGCGCGTTTTCCTTCGAACTGGCATTTGTCGCAAGAGCGTGCGCGTTCCGTCATGCAACTGCTTGCCGCGCAGGGAGTCGCCGGCCGCCGGCTTTCGGCGGAAGGCCGCGCCGATGCCGAAGCGATCGTCGCCAACGACAGCGCGGCCAATCGCGCGCGCAACCGGCGCGTTGAAATTAGGTTAGCCGTGGCTCGCACGAGCGGTTAGTAGTTCGCAGATCGATTATCCCGCGCGGTAATTGCGGAGGACATCGCGATGAAAAAATTATTCGGACTGATTTTCAATCGCTGGACTATGGCGGCGCTGGGTCTCACGGCGATCGCGCTGCTCATCTGGTTCATCGGACCGATGATCGCGGTCGCCGAGTATCGACCACTTGAGCCGGTCCTCCATCGCCAGATCCTGATCGGCGCGGTCGTACTGATTTACCTCGGCAAGCTGTTGTGGAAGCTGTTTAAATCAAAGCAGTCGAATGCGCGCCTGATGGACGGCTTGCTCAAGCAGGCGCCCGCGCAAGCCGCCAGGGAAGAAAGCGCCGGTTCGCATGAGGTCGCGACGCTGCACCAGCGTTTCGAAGAAGCGGTGCAAGTGCTGAAACAGGCGAAGCTCGGCGGCAAAAAATCGAGTTTCGGCAGGCTTGGCGGACTGCTGCGCCGCCAGTATCTATATGAGCTTCCGTGGTATGTATTTATCGGCGCGCCGGGCTCGGGCAAGACGACCGCGCTGATCTATTCCGGCTTGCAATTTCCGCTCGCCGAACGGTTCGGGCAGAAAAAAATCCAGGGCATCGGCGGCACGCGAAACTGCGACTGGTGGTTTAGCGACGAAGCCGTTCTGCTCGATACCGCGGGACGTTATACAACCCAGGAAAGCGATGCCGAAGTCGACAAAACGGCATGGACCGGCTTTCTGCAGCTGCTGAAAAAACACCGGCCGCGGCGCCCGATCAACGGCGTGCTCGTCACCGTCAGCGTTGCCGACCTGTTGCAGCAAAACGCGTCGCAACGCGAAGCGCACGCTAGCGCTTTGCGCAAGCGTATCCAGGAATTGCACGAGCAACTCGGCATCCGTTTCCCCGTCTATGCGCTGGTCAGCAAGGCCGATTTGCTCGCCGGCTTCATGGAATTTTTCGGTGAATACGGCAAAGAGGAGCGCGCGCAGGTGTGGGGCGTTTCGTTTCCGTTAAGCGAAAACAAGGACGCGCCTGCGTCGCTCGGCAGTCTGCGCGACGAACTGAGCGCGCTCGAACAGCGCCTGAACGAGCGCCTGATCGATCGTTTGCAGCAGGAGCGCGATCCGCAGAAACGCGCGCTGATCTACACCTTCCCGCAACAGTTCGCGGCGATCCGGGAGCCACTGGCGGATTTCCTCGACCAGGTATTTTCGCCGTCGCGCTTTGAAGAAAAACCGCTGTTGCGCGGCGTCTACTTCACGAGCGGCACGCAGGAAGGCAGCCCGATCGACCGGATACTGGCTGGGCTCGGACGCGCGCTGCGTCTGGATCGCAAAGTGCTGCCGTCGAACCGGCCGACCGGCAAGAGCTTTTTCCTGACCCGGCTGCTGCGCGACGTCATCTTCCAGGAAGCGGGGCTCGCCGGTACCAATCTGCGCTGGGAACGCCGTCGCGCGGCGCTGCAATGGAGCGCGCTCGCGCTTGCCGGAATCATCACGGCGACAGCGGCTGCAGCGTGGTGGCTGAGCTACACGCGCAACAAGGCGTATATCACCAGCGTGCAGGCGAACGTCAATGACATCTCGAAGCAAGTCGAAGCCGTGCGCGTGACCGGCGACGCCGACGTCGTGAAGCTGCTGCCGATCCTGAAATCGGTGCGCGATTTGTCCGATGCGCCGCATGGGCCCGACGCGCCGTGGGACATGGGCCTCGGGCTCTACCAGGGCGACAAGCTGGAAGCGGCTTCCGATCATGCCTATCGGCGCATGCTGAACGATTCGTTTCTGCCGCGTCTCGCCGCGCGCGTCGAGCAGTTGTTGCGCTCGGGCGGCCAGCAAAATCCAGAGTTGCTGTACGAAGCGCTGAAGGCTTACATCATGCTGCATGATGTCGAGCGCTTCGACGCATCGGCGCTGAAGGCGTTCATCACGACCGATTGGGAAAGTAATTTGCCGCGTGAAGTCACGCTCGAACAGCGCGCCGAACTCGGATCGCATTTGAATGCTTTGCTCGATGCGGGCGCAGTTGCATCGCCGGTTCCGGCCGATAGCCGACTGATCGCGAGCGTTCGCGATAGCGTTTCGCGCACGCCGATCGCACAACGCGTGTACAACCGCCTGAAGCAGCAGAACCTCGGCGCCGACCTCGAAGACTTTACGATCGCCGAAGCCGCCGGTCCTTCGGCGCCGCTGGTTTTCACGCGCGCGAGCGGCAAGCCGTTAACCGAGGGCGTTCCGGGATTATTCACTCATGACGGTTACTACAAAGCGTTTCGCGATGAGTCGGAACGCGTCGCCAAACAGCTCGCCGATGAAGAAAGCTGGGTGCTCGGCCTGCCCGACAAGGATCGCGGCCGCTTCCTCGACCCACGCGCGCAAGCGAGCCTGATCGAGCAGGTCAGGCGGCTTTATCTCGAAGATTACGCGCGCATCTGGGAGGCGTTCATCAACGACATCAAGCTTGTGCGCGGCGGCAATTTGCAGCACAGCATCCAGCTCGCGCGTATTTTATCGGCGCCGGATTCTCCGTTGCCCTTGCTGTTGCGCGGGATCGTGAAGGAAGTGACGTTGGTGCAGGTCGATCAGGCGGACAAGGGGTTGCTCGACAAGGGCAAAGACATCGTCGCCGAAAAGCGCAAAGACCTGGAAAACCTTTTCGGCAAGAAGGAACCGGCACGCGCGTCAAGGGGGGCGGCTCTCGGCCCCGAGGCCATGGTCGATAATCGTTTCGAAAGCTTGCGTCGCATGGTGCGCGCCGCGCCCGGACAGCCGGCGCCGATCGACGCTACCATCAATTTGCTCAATGAGCTGTATACGGTGTTGACGGCGACCGAACTGGCGGTCAAAGGCGGCAATGTTCCGCCGCAAAGCGACGTGACGACAAAGATCAAGGCGGAGGCCGGGCGCATGCCCGAGCCGGTGCGCTCGATGCTGAGCACGCTTTCGACCGGCGGCTCCAGCCAGGCGCTCAGCGCGACGCGGGCGAATATCAGCCAATCGCTGAACATGAGCGTCGGCGACTTTTGCAACAAGGCGATCAGCGGCCGCTATCCTTTCAACAAGAGCAGCGAGCGCGATGTGACTCAGGACGACTTTGCGCGATTGTTCGCGCCGGGCGGCCTGCTCGATGAATTCTTCCAGAAGAATCTCGCACAGTTCGTCGATACATCGACGCGGCCCTGGAGTTTCAGACGAGTCGGCGATGTGTCGATGGGGGGCACGTCGAACACGCTCTTGCAGTTCCAGCTCGCACAAACCATTCGCGACGTGTTCTTCCGTGGCGGCGGCAAAGCGGCCAGCATGCGACTGGAGTTCAAGCCGATGGAAATGGACGCGTCGATCACTCATTTCGTACTCGATATAGATGGGCAGCTCATCAAGTACAGCCATGGGCCGCAAGTGCCGACTCCTGTGCAATGGCCGGGGCCGCGCGGTAATACGCAAGTCCGCCTGCAGCTGTCGCCGCCGAGCGCGGGCGGAACGTCGGGGCAGATGACCGAAGGACCGTGGGCGTTGTTCCGTATGTTCGATCGCGCAAAAATCGATGCGACCGGTCAGCCGGAAAAATTTTTCATCACGTTCAATGTCGATGGCCGCAAGGCGCGCTTCGAGGTGGTCACGAGCAGCGTGCAGAATCCGTTCCGCCTGCGCGAGCTCGATCAGTTCCAATGTCCGGGCCGATTGTAAGCCCCGAGGTTGCGGCGCCCGGCATAACCGGTTGGTATGGAAAAATTCCATCGCTCGGCGACTTCGCCTCGCGGCGTCTTCCGCAGGATTTCATCGGTGTCTGGGATGCGTGGTTACAGCATTCGATCGCGGCAAGCCGTGCGAGTCTCGGCGAGAACTGGCTCGACCTTTATCTGAACAGTCCGATCTGGCGTTTTGCGCTGATGCCCGGTATCTGCGGCGCTGGCATGTGGGCCGGCTTGCTGCTGCCGAGCGTTGATCGCGTCGGCCGCCACTTCCCGTTGACGTTCGCGTTGCCGTTGCAGGCAAACGCCGAAACGTTCAAGGAAGTTGTGTCCGCACACGATTGGTATGCCGCGCTCGAACAGTTGGCGCTGTCGGTGCTCGATATCGATTTTTCAGTGCAAGACCTCGAAAACCGTTTGAACGAAATCGTGTTTCCGTCAGCCTCGTTGACGAAGCCAGACGATCAGGTAAACCAGCTTTCGGCATGGTTGGCAACGCCGTCGGCTGCGCCGTGCGTGCTTGAGCGCTCTTCGCTCAACTCTTTAGCAGAGCTGTTTACGTCGACGGCTGAGCACGCGCTGATGGCGACTGGTCAGGGAAAAAGCTTTTGGTGGAGCGTTCCCGAGCAAACCGAAGGGATCTCGTTGCAGTGCTTCGCGGGGCTTCCGCCCGAGGATCATTTTGCGAGCTTGTTGCGCGGCGCGATACCTGCCGCTCATCCCGTTGTCGCGACTGCTTCCCTGATTGCCGACGCAAAATCATGATCACCGTGCCGCCCAGCGACGACGATCGCACGATGATGCCGACGCGTACGCTCGCGCAGGAATACACCGCGTTCGGGCCGGGCAATGCGCTCGGTGTCGGGTCCCGGGTTGGCGAGTTCGAAATCGCCGGCGTCATCGGCGAGGGCGGTTTCGGCATCATCTATCTGGCATACGATCATTCGCTGCATCGGAACATCGCGCTCAAGGAATACATGCCGTCGGCGCTTGCCGCGCGCGCGGGCGACACGACGGTTCATGTCAGATCCGAGCGCGATGCTGAAACCTTCGCGGTCGGCATGCACAGTTTTATCAATGAAGCGCGCCTGCTCGCGCACTTCGATCATCCGTCGCTGGTCAAGGTCTACCGATTCTGGGAAGCGAACGGAACCGCTTATATGGCGATGCCGTTCTATGAAGGCGCAACGCTCAAGAAGACGTTGAGCGGGTTCAATGGGCCGCCACCCGAAGCGTGGCTGAAAACGCTGTTAAGTCAGTTGCTCGAAGCGCTTGCGGTGATACACAGGGAGCAGTGCTTCCATCGCGATATCGCGCCCGACAATATTTTGATCCTGAAGAACGGTCGCGCGCTATTGCTGGATTTCGGCGCGGCGCGCCGGGTTATCGGCGATAGAACGCAAGCACTGACGGTGATTTTGAAGCCAGGGTATGCGCCCATCGAGCAATACGCCGAAGTGCCGTCGATGAAACAAGGCGCGTGGACCGACATTTACGCGCTGGCTTCGGTCATGTATTTCGCGATCAATGGCAAGCTGCCGGTGCCGTCGGTTGCACGCATGATTTCCGATCCGCTGATACCGCTGGCCGAATCGGCGACTGGGAAGTACAGCGCACGATTTCTGCGCGGTATCGACAAGGCGCTCGCCGTGAAGCCTGAACAGCGCCCGCAGAATGTCGGCGAGTTTAGCGCGCTACTCGGCCTGGCCGACATTGGCGGCGACTTTGACGGTGAAAGTAAGCCAAACGAACAGAAGCAATGGGTTAGCGCGGATCACGTTGCCGGCTCGAGCGATCCATCAGCGCAAAAAGGCAAGCCGCTGATCGTTTTGGTGATCGTTTTGCTGTTGATAGCCAGCGGGGCGGGTGCGTATTTCTATTGGCAGAGGCAGGGCGATCGCGCCGACGCATTGACTGCGCAGAAGGAAGTACTCAAGCCCGAGCGGGCCACGTCGCCCTCGCCTTCCCAGCCTCCTTCTGGGGAGGTCGCGGCTATCCCCGAGAAGCCACTGCCAGGCGCCATTTCAGAGACGCTCACTGCCGCAATTCCAGATAGGCCCATCGCGGCCGAGGCCCCGGTTTCGGCGGCCTCCAGCGAGCCACCGGGTTCGGCGGCCATTCCAGAGCCGCGCCGCGATCCGCCAGGTCCCGCTGCCGGGCCGACTGATCCGCTACAAGTTCTGAACCAGATATTAGAGCACCGCAACCGCAATCACTCGGTGACGGTAAACGTCGAGAAACGCCAGGTCGTCATCGACAAAGATCCCTTGCGTTTCAGCCTGCGTTCGTCAAAGCCTGGATATGTGTATCTTCTAATGGTCGGCTCCGATCGTTCGCATTTCTATCTGCTTTTTCCGAACGCGATCGATCAGGAAAACCGCATAGCGGCGAAGAAAGAGCTGAAGCTGCCGCGCCTCGGCTGGCAGATGACCGCCAGCGGCCCGCCGGGCACTAACCATTTTCTCGCGATGGTGTCCGAGCACCCGCGTGAATTCAGCGCTGCCTCGCTGGTGACCATCGATCCCTTCGCGCAGTTTCCCGTCGAGGCGATCGCGCAAGCGAGCGTTTCGAGCGCGGAATTGATCCCGGTATTTGCCGGAAACGCGGTATGTCCCGCCGCTGCCGGAGCAAACTGCTCGGAGTCTTTTGGCGCCGCAATCTTTTCGATCGATGAAGTTGCGGGCAGTCAAACCAAGCCGCGCTAAGTCGCTTTCGGGCTGGGGGCTATTTGATCGCCGGCTTGTTCAGGTAGCGTCTGT
>JACMKV010000114.1 GCA_014379915.1 Burkholderiales bacterium | reverse complement strand
CCAGTGCGGACTGGATCGCGCTGCCGACGAAACCTTTAACGCCCGTCACAAAAAGTTTCTTCATTTATCCACAACGGTTGCGAGCGAGCGAACTACGAGGGGTTGCGTAGGTTGTGGGGTGTTTGTCGCCTTTCCAGGTACATACGAAGCTTGTGACAGATGCAATTATCAGGATCGAATATCACGACGCCAATCACCGATGGTGATCTTGCCGCATTCGCTCGCGCTAGCGCCCGATTCCGCTGTATTCGAAGCCTTCGGCGCGCACTTGCTCGATGTCGTACTGATTGCGTCCGTCGAATATCAGCAGAACCTTCATAAGCTTCTTCATGGCAGTGAAATCAGGATGGCGAAATGGCTTCCATTCCGTCACCAGCACCAATGCATCGACTCCGGCGAGCGCATCGTACTGGTTCTCCGCCAGGCGGACCCGGTTGCTGTCGAACCAGGCGCGCGGCAACTCTCGCTGCGCCGTATCCATGGCTGCCGGATCGTAGGCGCTGACCGTCGCGCCGGCATCGATCAGCTTCCGCATCAGAACGACCGACGACGCCTCCCGCATGTCATCGGTGCCCGGTTTGAAGGCGAGCCCCCAAATCCCGAACCTGCGGCCATTGAGGTCGCCGCCGAAGCGCGCAACGATCTTGTCGAACAGCACCGATTTCTGGCGCTCGTTGCGCAGCTCCACGGCGTGCAGCACGGCTGGATCGAAGTCGTTTTGCAGCGCCATATGGATCAGCGCCTTGACGTCTTTTGGAAAGCACGAGCCGCCGTAGCCGCAGCCCGGATAAATGAAGGAATAGCCGATACGCGCATCGGAGCCTATCCCCTGGCGCACGTTTTCGACGTCGACGCCCATGCGTTCGCATAAATTCGCCATTTCGTTCATGAACGAAATCTTGGTCGCGAGCATTGCGTTGGCCGCATATTTGGTCATTTCCGCGTCGCGCACGCCCATCACCACGGTGCGTTGATGACTGCGGTTAAATGGCGCATAAAGCTCCTGCACGATGTCGCGCGCGCGCTTACTGCCGGTGCCGATGATGATGCGGTCAGGGCGCATGAAATCCTCGACGGCCGCGCCTTCCTTGAGGAATTCGGGATTGCTGACCACATCGAATTCGATACTCTTGCCGCGTTTGCCGAGTTGTTCGGCGATGGCGGCTCTGACTCTTTCCGCCGTTCCGACCGGCACGGTGGATTTGTCGATGATAACCGCGTAGCGCTCCAGATGCTGGCCGAGCTCCCGGGCGACGCTGAGGACATGCTGCAGATCGGCCGACCCGTCCTCACCCGGCGGCGTACCGACAGCAATAAAAAAAATGTCGGAATCCCGCATCGCCTCGGGCAAGGAATGTGTGAATCGCAGCCGCCCCGCCGCGTAGTTTTCCTTGACGATGGCATTGAGCCCCGGCTCGTAGATCGGCAGCACGCCTTTTTTCAATCCGGCGATTTTCTTTTTGTCGAGGTCGACGCACGTCACCGCGTTGCCCATTTCGGCAAAGCAGGCGCCGCTTACCAGCCCGACGTAGCCGGTTCCGATCACGGTTATTTGCATATCGCGGAGAAAGCTATCTTACGGAAAGGCGTTATTCTATTCGAATAAAGCCGCGGCGTCGGCTTTGGCGCCCTGACTGTGATGTTGCAACACGTTGTTCATTCGGACGGGGTTTGAGGAGCTTGGAAGTTCCAGCCATCTCGCATCTCAAGGAGCCCAGCCGAATGGACCTGCCAAGAATCACGCTACCGGGCAGCGCCAGCGGCGGGATTCTAGATGACCCTGGACAATCAGTCCGGAAATCGATCTGGAGAAAATGAAGCTCAACCCGCAAGACCTCGAAAATATCGCCAAACTCACGCTCGAACATTACAACCAGCGGGCCGAGAATTTCTGGGAAGGCACGCGCGATCACAATGTCAGCCAGAACATTGCGGCGCTGTTAAAAAACATCGAGGGTGAAGCGCCGTTCACGATACTCGATTTCGGCTGCGGGCCAGGGCGAGATCTCAAGATATTTGCCGAGCTCGGCCATGTCGCCGTCGGTCTGGAAGGCGCAGCGCGCTTTGCCGAAATGGCGCGCGCCCACAGCGGCTGCGAAGTCTGGCAGCAGGATTTCCTAAAGCTCGATCTACCGGATCGGCATTTCGACGGCGTGTTCGCCAACGCCGCGCTGTTTCATGTGCCGCGCCAGGAATTGCCGCGCGTGTTGCGGGAAGTGCACGCGACACTGAAACCGAATGGCGTGCTGTTCTGCTCGAATCCGCACGGACAAAACCAGGAAGGCTGGAACCGCGGGCGCTACGGCGCCTACCTGGATATCGAAACCTGGCGCCGCACGATGTCGGCCGCGCACTTCATCGAATTGGCCCATTATTACCGGCCCGAAGGGTTGCCACGCGAACAGCAACCGTGGCTGGCGAGCGTTTGGCGGAAGTCCTATAGCTGACCTATCCGGCGAGCAAATGGTATGGGCCGCCGACGAATTTGAGTTTCGCCCCGACGCAGTCGCTGAAATTCCAGACAACGAGCCTGCGCCGATGACAAATAAGAGCTTGCACTACGACGTCCTGATCATCGGCGCTGGCGCCGCCGGCTTGATGTGCGCGATCGAAGCAGGCTCGCGCGGGCGGCGCGTGCTGGTGATCGAGCATGCCAATCGCAT
>JACMKV010000113.1 GCA_014379915.1 Burkholderiales bacterium | reverse complement strand
CTGGTCGCGCAGAAATCGGCCGCCAAGGATGATCCGTCGGCGGATGATCTGTATCGCATCGGCAGTGTCGCGAACATCCTGCAGATGCTGAAGCTGCCCGACGGCACCGTGAAGGTTCTGGTTGAAGGAAGTCAGCGCGCGGAAGTGCGCGAGATCGTCGACGAAAAAACGCATTACGCTGCGGATGCCACACTGCTGGCGGTAGACAATATAGCCAGCCACGAGGTCGAGGCGATGCGCCGTGCGGTTATCACTCAGTTCGACCAGTACGTGAAGCTCAATAAAAAGATTCCGCCGGAGATTCTGACTTCGCTGGCTGGTATAGACGACGCAGGTCGTTTGGCTGACACGATAGCCGCGCACCTGCCGTTGAAGCTCGAACAAAAGCAGGAAGTGCTTGAAATGTTCGAGGTCAGAAAGCGCCTCGAACATCTATTGAGTCTGATGGAAGCCGAGCTCGATATCCTGCAAGTGGAGAAACGCATCCGGGGGCGCGTCAAGCGCCAGATGGAAAAGAGCCAGCGCGAGTACTATCTGAACGAGCAGGTCAAGGCGATTCAGAAAGAGCTCGGCGAGATGGAAGACGGCGCTGATGTCGATGAGATGGAAAACAAGATCAAGGCTGCGCAGATGCCGAAGGATGCGCGCGCCAAGGCCGAATCGGAGTTGAAAAAATTGCGCCTGATGTCGCCGATGTCTGCCGAGGCGACGGTTGTGCGCAACTACATCGAAGCGCTGGTTGGGCTACCGTGGAAGAAGAAAAGCAAGATCAGCAAGGATTTGCGCGCGGCGGAGGATGTGCTGGAGAAAGACCATTACGGTCTGGAAAAAGTCAAAGAGCGCATCGTCGAATATCTCGCCGTGCAGCAGCGCGTCGATAAGCTGAAAGCGCCGATCCTGTGTCTGGTCGGTCCGCCGGGCGTCGGCAAGACGTCGCTCGGGCAATCGATTGCGCGGGCGACCAATCGCAAATTCGCGCGCATGTCGCTTGGCGGTGTACGCGACGAGGCCGAAATCCGCGGTCATCGCCGTACCTACATCGGCTCGATGCCGGGCAAAATTCTGCAAAACATGACCAAGGTCGGCGTGCGCAATCCGCTCTTTCTGCTCGACGAAGTCGACAAGATGGGTATGGACTTTCGCGGTGACCCGTCATCGGCATTGCTCGAAGTGCTGGATCCGGAACAGAACCACACGTTTACCGATCACTATGTCGAGGTCGAATACGACCTGTCCGATGTAATGTTCGTCGCGACCGCGAATACGCTGAATATTCCGGCGCCGCTGCTCGATCGCATGGAAGTGATTCGTCTCGCCGGCTACACGGAAGACGAGAAAATCAACATCGCCATGCGCTATCTGTTGCCGAAGCAGATGAAAAATCACGGCCTTAAACCGACTGAACTGGTCGTTGCTGAACACGCGCTACGCGATATCACACGCTACTACACGCGCGAAGCTGGTGTTCGTGCGCTTGAGCGCGAGATTGCGAAGATCTGCCGCAAGGTCGTGAAGACGTTATTGCTGAAAACGACAGTGAAAAAAGTCAGCGTGACTGCGCGCAACTTGTCGCAATACCTGGGTGTTCGCCGCCACACCTATGGTATGGCCGAAATGAACAACCAGGTCGGCCAGGTTACCGGTTTGGCCTGGACGGAAGTCGGCGGCGAGCTTTTGACAATCGAGGCAGTCGTGCTTCCGGGCAAGGGAAAAACGATTACGACGGGCAAGCTTGGCGAAGTCATGACGGAATCGATACAGGCGGCGTTGTCGGTTGTGCGCAGCCGTTCGCGGCAGCTCGGTATCGACAAGGACTTTTATCAGAAGAACGATGTGCACATTCATTTGCCGGAAGGCGCGACGCCGAAAGACGGCCCGAGCGCGGGCATCGCCATCGGCATCGCCATGATTTCGGCGCTTACCAATATACCGGTGCGCGCCGACGTTGCGATGACGGGCGAAATCACGCTGCGGGGCGAAGTATTGCCGATCGGAGGCCTGAAGGAAAAGTTGCTGGCAGCCCATCGCGGCGGCATCAAAAAAGTGCTGATACCGGAAGGCAACGTCAAAGACTTGTCCGAGATTTCGGACCGCATCAAAGGCAAACTGGAAATTCATCCGGTGAAATGGATGGATCAGGTGCTCAAGTTAGCTTTGGAGCGGCAACCGAAGCCGCTTCCGGAGGATGAAGAAGTCGTCGCGCTGCCCGGCGTTAAAGAGGGCGAAAGCAACGTTGTCATCAAGCATTGAAAATCTCCGTCGCTTCCATTTTCATTCGTGACTGCTCTCGTGAGAACGCACGCATTCGTCGGCTTGACACCGCCTTTTACGAGTTGCTATAGAGCCCTGAAGTTGTTCTAGCCTGAGCGAACTTGAAAAGGGGAGGGTGTGCATGAACAAGTCGGAGTTGATCGAGGCAATTGCGAAGTCGGCGGATATATCGAAATCGGCGGCGGCGCGAGCGCTGGATGGAACGCTTGCTGCGGTTAAGTCGACAATGAAAACAGGCGGGATGGTAACGCTGGTCGGTTTCGGAACCTTCTATGCCAGCAAGCGCGCAGCTCGCACCGGACGCAATCCACGCACCGGCGATACGATAAAAATAAAGTCAGCGCAGGTCCCGAAGTTTCGCGCTGGCAAAGCCCTGAAAGACGCGATAAACTAGCGCCTCTTTTGCGGTTGCGCGCGGTTGCGTAATGCGCAGTTGTTGTCTGAAGACTTCGTCCGACATTTGCGGCCTGTTGAAGATCATTGGGTGCTTAGCTCAGTCGGTAGAGCGTCGCCCTTACAAGGCGAATGTCGGGAGTTCGAACCTCTCAGCACCCACCAGCACGACCGACAGAATCTGGAGTGGTAGTTCAGTTGGTTAGAATACCGGCCTGTCACGCCGGGGGTCGCGGGTTCGAGTCCCGTCCACTCCGCCAACCAAAAGGCGAACGTCCGTTCGCCTTTTTTATTGGCCAGCCGAACCGTTCTGGCACGCACATCGAGGAAGGCATCTCGTTTCTTGAAGCAGCTCATTTCGTTATAGGTTAACCCATGTTTAATTTCGTGCACGGCAACCGGAGATTTATCCAGGTCGTCATGGTGATCATCGTATTGCCATTCGCGTTTTTCGGCATCGAGTCCTATTTCAGCCAATCGGGTACCAGCACTTACGTCGCCAGCGTAGGCGAGCATAAGATTTCTCAACAGGAATACGCCCGCGCGCTCGACAGTCAGCAGCAGCGTTTACGCGAAGCTTTAGGCGGGCGCGTCGACCCCGCGCTGCTCGATAGTCCGGACATGCGTGCCGCGGTTTTGAACACTCTGATCCGCGAGCGGCTGCTTGCCAGCGAGGCGGCGGAAAACGGAATGACGGTCACCGACGCCGAGTTACAGGCGGCAATCGCGGCGATACCCGCTTTTCAGGACAACGGCAAATTTTCGCTCGGACTGTATGAAAACTTCCTTCGCAACCAGAATCTGGCAGCGAAGACTTTCGAGCAAAGCATCGAGCAGGGTTTGCTGCAAGAGCGGCTTATGGGCGCGTACGCGGATACTGCGCTGGTGCCGGATCGAGTCGCCGAACGCATCACGCGGTTGAACGAACAGCAGCGCGAAGTGAGCCAGGTTCTGGTATCGCAGGATCAGTTTTTGACCGAGATCAAGCTTGAAGCTGACGCCGCGAAAAATTACTACGACTCGCACGAAGCCGAGTTTCAGATTCCAGAGCAAGTGCGGGTCGAATACCTGGTGCTGTCGCTGGACAAGTTGACCGGGCAGGTCGAAGTCAGCGACGAAGAATTGCAGACTTATTATCGCGAGCACGCCGCCGAATACGAAAAGCCAGAAGAACGCGAGGCAAGCCACATCCTGATCAGTGCGGCGGCCGATGCCGACGAGAAGACGCGTGCGGCGGCGAAAGCAAAAACGCAGCAATTAGCCGAGCAGGCCAAAAAGGATCCGGCGAAATTTGCCGAGCTTGCGAAGAAAAATTCACAGGATCCGGGTTCGGCTGAGAAAAGCGGCGATCTCGGTGCTTTTCGGCGCGGCGCCATGGTCAAACCTTTCGAAGATGCGGTGTTCGGCATGAAGGTTGGCGAGATCGCCGGACCGGTCGAGTCGCCGTTCGGCTATCACATCATCAAACTGAACGCGATCAAGCCGGGTGGAAAAAGCAGCTTCGATCAGGTCCGAAAACAAATTGAAGCGGAGCTGAAAAAGCAAAAAGCCGGCGCCAGATTTGCAGAAGCGGCAGAGAACTTCAGCAATATGGTTTATGAGCAGTCGGACAGCCTCAAGCCTGCTTCTGAAGCCGCGAAACTTGAGATCCAGACCAGTCCCTTGATCAGCAGAAAAGGCGCCGAGCTGCCGCTTTTGAATAACGACAAGCTGCTGGAAGCGTTGTTTTCCGAAGACGCGCTGGCGAATAAACGTAATACCGAAGCGATCGAAGTCGCGCCGAATACGCTGGTTTCGGCCCGCGTGATGGAGCATAAACCTGCGAGCTTGCGCCCCTTCGAAGACGTCAAAGCGGAGATCAGCAAACGGTTGCTGTTCGAGGAAGCCGGTCGCCGCGCCAGGCAGGATGCTGAAGCCAGGCTCGCGCAATTGCAGAAAGGCGAGGATGCCAAGCTCACCTGGAGCCCGGCACAGACCATCAGCCGAGCCAAGCACGAAGGATTCGATGAAGCGGCCCTGCGTCAGATATTTCGCGCTGACTCGACCGCGCTACCTGCCTATACCGTGATCACCAACCCCGAAGGTGCGCCCGTGGTCGTCAAAATCAGCCGGGTTAACGACGCTGAAATCGGCGACGACAAGCGCAAAGCCGTTGTACAGCAGCTTCGTCAGGCTTCCGGGCAGGAGACGCTATTGGCCTATCTGGCGAGCATACGCGAAGAAGCGGACATCAAAATCATGCAGGAAAACCTCGAGCGCAGGGAACGCTAGTAGCTTCCACCCCGTGGCCGGGCTTTTCTCGCGAACTATTCCATGCCGCCCAGGGCCGTCGAATTGAAGCCGGCATCGACATAGATGACTTCCGAAGTGATGCCGCTTGCCAGATCGCTGCACAGGAAAGCGGCCACATTGCCGACTTCGTCTATGCGCACATTACGCCGCAGCGGCGCGTTTTTTTCCGTGTAAGCGAGTATTTTCCCGAAGCCCGAGATGCCGGCGGCTGCGAGTGTTTTGATCGGGCCGGCCGAGATTGCATTAACGCGTATGCCTTTCGGCCCCAGGCTGTACGCTAAATAACGCACGCTCGCTTCGAGGCTCGCTTTGGCCAGGCCCATGACGTTGTAATTAGGCATCGAGCGCACCGCGCCCAGGTAGCTTAGCGTCAACAGCGCACCGTTACGACCGGCCATCATCGGTAACGCAGCCTTGGCCAGGGCAGCGAAACTGTACGCGCTGATGTCGTGCGCGGTGCGAAAAGCTTCGCGACTGAGGCCATCGACGAAGTCGCCCGCCAACGCTTCACGCGGCGCGTAAGCGATTGCGTGAATGACAACGTCGAGCCCGTCCCAGCGAGCTCCAAGCGCGGCAAACAACTGTGCGATATCTTCGTCGCTTGCTACGTCGCACGGTAAAACGATGTCAGTACCGAACTCTTTGGCCAGGTCGATCACGCGATCACGGATTTTTTCACCTTGATAGGTGAAAGCGAGTGTCGCACCCTCGCGCTGCATGGCTTTCGCGATGCCATAGGCGATCGATCGATTGCTGAGCAGACCGGTGATCAGAACTTTCTTGTCTTGCAGAAATCCCATTGCGGCTCCCTTGAATTGTTGGATGGATTATACAAGCGCATGGTGCACAAACCCGCTATCCGCAAACTTGCTGTCCTCAAACCCGTGATACGCGCCGTACGATTACGCTACACTGTTGAGCCATGAAGTCTTGGCTCGGGTTTGCATTGTCGATCGTGACGCCATTGCTGCTGACGGCGTGCAGCGGCGGATTCTGGACCGGCGCCTGGAACAATCCCTATCCGGCATCGCAGCGCGGCGAAAACATTCTCTATTCGGCGTTTACCGAACGTCCGAAGCATCTCGATCCGGTGCAGTCGTATAGCGAGAATGAAGCCGTTTTCAACGCGCAGATCTATCAGCCGCCGCTGCAATATCATTACTTCAAGCGGCCCTATACGCTGATTCCGCTCGCGGCGACAGAAGTGCCGCAACCGCAGTATCTCGATGCGCAGGACGCGCCGCTGACCGACGATGCCGACCCGGCTTCGATTGCGTTCAGCGTCTACGAAATCCGCATCAAACCGGGCATTCTTTATCAACCGCATCCCGCTTTCGCGACCGATGCCACCGGTCGCCTGCTGTATCACGATCTCAAACCGGATGAGCTTGATGATATCTACAAGCTCAGCGATTTCAAGCAAACCGGCGCGCGCGAATTGATCGCAGCCGATTACGTATTCCAGATCAAGCGGCTCGCCCATCCGCATTTGCATTCGCCGATCTTCGGTTTGATGAGCGAATACGTCGTCGGGCTTAAAGAGTTCTCAGCGACGCTGAAACAGGCCGATCAGCAAATCAACAGCAACGGAAATCAAGCCTACCTCGATCTGAACAAGTATTCGCTGCCGGGCGCTGCAGTCGTCGATCGCTACACGTATCGCGTCAAGCTTAAAGGCAAGTATCCGCAATTTGTCTACTGGCTGGCGATGCCGTTCTTCGCTCCGGTGCCGGAAGAGGCCGAGCGCTTCTATTCGCAGCCGGGCTTGGCGAAAAAGAACATCACGCTCGATTGGTATCCGATCGGCACCGGGCCTTACATGCTGACGGTCAATAATCCGAACCGCCAGATGGTGCTCGAGCGCAATCCGAATTTTCAAGGCGAAACCTATCCGACGGAGGGCGAACCCGCCGATGCCGAAAAAGGCTTGTTGAAAGACGCGGGCAAGCCGCTGCCTTTCATCGACAAAGTCATCTTCAGCCTCGAGAAGGAAAGCATTCCGTATTGGAACAAATTCCTGCAGGGCTATTACGACGCTTCCGGCATCAGTTCCGACAGCTTCGACCAAGCCGTGCAGATCAGCAGCGGCGGCGATATTGCGCTGACCGATGCGATGCGCGAAAAAGGCATACGCCTGGTCACGTCTGTTGCGCCGAGCGATATCTATCTGGCCTTCAACATGCTCGATCCCGTCGTCGGCGGCGACAGCGAACGCGCGCGCAAGCTGCGTCAGGCGATATCGATTGCCGTCGATTACGAAGAATACATCAGCATCTTCGCCAACGGCCGCGGCATTCCCGCGATGGGGCCGATTCCACCCGAGATTTATGGTCACAAGCCGGGGGAGGAAGGCATCAATCCGCATGTTTATGAATGGGTCAACGACGAGCCGAAACGCAAGCCTCTGAACGAGGCCCTCGAGCTGCTAGCCGAGGCCGGCTATCCAGGCGGCATGGATCAAAAAACCGGTGCGCCGCTGGTGCTGAATCTCGATACCACGGCGCGCGGGCCTGACGACAAGGCGCGGCTCGACTGGATGCGCAAGCAATTTGGAAAATTGAATTTGCAGCTCGTCGTACGTGCAACCGATTACAACCGCTTTCAGGACAAAATCCGCAAAGGAAACGCGCAGCTGTTCCAATGGGGCTGGAACGCCGACTATCCGGATCCGGAAAACTTCCTGTTCCTGCTTTATGGCCCGCAAAGCCGCGTCAATCATGAAGGCGAGAACTCCGCCAATTACGCAGACCCTGAATACGACAAGCTGTTCGAGCAGATGAAGAATATGGAAAACGGCCCAAAGCGGCAGGCGATCATCGACCGCATGCTGGAGATCGCCCGCTTCGATGCGCCGTGGGTGTGGGGATTGCACCCGAAGGAGTACAGCTTGTATCACCAGTGGATGCATAACCAGAAGCCGAATCAGATGGCGCGCAATGGTCTCAAGTACCAGCGCGTCGATACCGAGTTGCGCGTCGAAAAGCGTGAGGCGTGGAATCATCCGGTGGTGTGGCCGCTGTTTCTGCTGATCGCGTTGCTGATCGCAATCGCGTTGCCGGCCGTCATCAGCTATCGGCGCAAGGAACGCAAGGTGCTCAAAGTCGCGCGCGCCGATGTGCATTGATGCCGAACGTTCAGGTACAGCGCGCCGCGCATGCGCTTGTCATCAGCCCGCGGCATGCGCAATGACAGCGCAACAGGCGCAATGAGCTGATGATTAACTACATCATTCGTCGAATGCTATACGCGATACCGATTCTGATCGGCGTCAACATCATCACCTTCACACTGTTCTTTCTGGTCAACACCCCCGACGACATGGCGCGTATGCAGCTCGGCGTCAAGCGGGTGACGCCGGATGCGATCGAAAAATGGAAGCAGGAGCGCGGCTACGACAAACCTTTGCTGATCAATCACCAGGCGGCGGGCGCGGCCAAACTGACCGATACGATTTTTTTCGAGAAGTCGGTATCGATGTTTGCCTTCGATTTCGGCCGCTCGGATGACGGCCGCGATATCGGCCATGAGATCAGCACGCGCATGTGGCCGAGTCTGGCGATCGCTCTTCCGGTGTTTCTCATCGGCCTCCTGGTCTACATCACGTTTGCGCTGCTGATGGCCTTTTTCCGCGCAACCTACATCGACTTTGCCGGCGTCGTGCTGTGCGTCGCGTTGATGTCGATCTCGGGCTTGTTCTACATCATCGGCGGCCAATATCTGATCAGCAAGCTCTGGCATCTGGTGCCGATTTCGGGCTTCGGCAGCGGCCTGAACGCCGCCAAGTTTCTTGTCCTGCCGATCGTCGTCGGCGTATTCGGCAGTGTCGGCGCGAGCTCGCGCTGGTATCGCACGATCTTTCTGGAAGAGATCAACAAGGATTACGTCCGTACCGCTCGCGCCAAAGGATTGTCGGAGATGCGCGTGCTGTTCAAGCACGTGCTGCAGAACGCGCTGATTCCGATAATAACCGGCGCCGTCGTCGTGATTCCGCTGCTGTTCATGGGAAGCCTGATCGTCGAATCGTTTTTTGGCATTCCGGGGCTCGGCAGCTACACGATAGATGCGATCAATTCGCAGGATTTCGCCGTCGTCCGCGCGATGGTTTTTCTGGGATCGTGTCTGTACATCGTCGGCCTGATTTTGACCGACATCGCTTACACGCTGGTCGAT
>JACMKV010000112.1 GCA_014379915.1 Burkholderiales bacterium | reverse complement strand
TGATGCTCGGCGCTTTCCATATCGATGAAATCGATAATGATGATGCCGCCCAGATTGCGCAGACGCAGCTGACGGGCAATTACGTGCGCTGCCTCGAGGTTGGTTTTGTAGATGGTGTCATCGAAGTTGCGGCCGCCGACAAAGCCGCCGGTATTCACGTCTACCGTGGTCAAGGCCTCGGTCTGATCGATAATCAGATATCCGCCAGACTTCAGATTCACCCGGCGCGCCAGCGCGCGCTCGATTTCCTCTTCGACGCCATACAGCGTGTACAGCGGACGCTCGCCGACGTAGTGTTCGAGCCGTTCGACTACGTTGCCCATGTAAGTACTGGCGAACAGGTGGACCTTCTCGAACGTCTCACGCGAATCGATTACGACGCGCACCGTGTCATCGCGCACGAAATCGCGCAACACGCGCTCGCTGAGGTTCAAATCCTGGTACAGCAGGCTGGGTGCGCCGATGCGCTGCGATTGGTCGCCGATACCCGTCCACAACTTGCGCAGATATTGGATGTCTGCGGCGAGTTCGCGCTCGGTCGCGGTTTCGGCCATGGTGCGGATGATGAAGCCGCCGGATTCGCCGGGCGGTATCAGTTGCTGGAGTTTTTCGCGCAGCAGTTCGCGCTCAGTCTCGTTTTCGATGCGTTGCGAGATACCGATATACGATTGCTGCGGCAGATAAACCAGCAACCGCCCGGCGATGCTGATTTGCGTCGACAGGCGGGCGCCCTTGCTGCCGATCGGATCCTTGATGACCTGGACCAGAATGCCCTGGCCTTCGTGCAGCAGCTTCTCGATCGGCTTCTCGATTTGCCCGTTATGGCGCTGTCCCCAGATATCGGCGACGTGCAAAAACGCGGCGCGCTCGAGTCCGATATCGATAAATGCCGATTGCATACCGGGCAAAACTCGCGAAACGCGGCCGTCGTATATGTTCCCGACCAGGCCGCGGCTGCTGGATCTTTCGATGTGAAGTTCTTGCACGACGCCTTCTTCCATGACGGCGACGCGCGTTTCCTGCGGCGTTACATTGACTAGTATTTCATCGCTCACAACAACTCATATCCGAACTTTTGCAGGAGTTGTGTGGTTTCGAACAAAGGCAGCCCCATGACGCCCGAATAGCTGCCGCAGATTTCGCTGATGAAAAGAGACGCCCGGCCCTGGATCGCATAGGCGCCCGCTTTGTCCAGGCATTCACCGGTGGCGACGTAACGGCGAATTTCTACCTCGGTCAATTTGCGGAACTCGACGGTCGTGGTCGACAACAAGGATTCGATCGCGTCCCTGCGCCGGATCGCGATCGCGGTGTGTACTTGATGGGCACGCCCCGACAACCGCGTCAGTATTTCGATCGCGTGTTCGCGGTTGGTCGGCTTGCCGATCACAACATTATCGAGCGCGACCGTCGTGTCGGCCGCCAGCACCGGGCTGCCCGGCAAACCGCGCTGGGTCACGCGCAACCAGCCGATTTCCGCCTTCATTCTGGCCAGCCGCGTGACGTAACCCTCCGGGGATTCGCCCTCATTCAAACGCTCATCGGCATCGGCGCCGCGCGCCGCGTCTTCGCGGCACAGAAGCACCTCGAAGTTGACGCCGATCTGCTTTAAGAGCTCACGGCGGCGCGGGCTGCGCGAAGCCAGGTAAATGCGTTTTTCGCTTGCGTACACGAGTTCTCCCCCAAGAACAAAGCTGCCCCTTGCTCGACCCCAATCTCCACTCAGGCCCGATGGTAAGGGTGGTTCCCCAGCATCGAAACCGCGCGATACAACTGCTCGGCCAGAATGACGCGCGTCAATCCGTGCGGCAACGTCATCGCCGATAATGCCAACAGCATTTCAGCCGAGCGCTTCAAGCCGGCATCCAGGCCATCGGCGCTGCCGATCAGGAATGCGGCATCGCGGCCGCCTTCCATCCAGCGCTTGACGCTTTGCGCAAGCTGCAAGGTCGTCAATTGCTCGCCATGCTCGTCGAGCGCGACAGTGTAACAGTCCGTGCCCAACGCTGCCTCAATTCGCCCGCGCTCGATCGCCAGCAGCTGCGTTGCCGTTTTGTTGCCTGCATTCTGCCCGCGCTTTTCCGGCTTTATCTCGCTCAACTCGACAGCCGCGCCGCGCGGCATGCGTTTGGCATATTCGGTAAATCCTGCGTCGACCCAAGCCGGCATCCGTTTGCCGACCGCGATAATGCGCAGCTTCACGCCAGCTTAAGCCTGGCTTGCCTGCCGCACGGTGACGTCAGGGCCTGCCCACAATTGCTCGAGATTATAGTATTCGCGGATCGCGGGCTGCATAACGTGAACGATAACGTCGCCGAGATCGACCAGGATCCATTCGCCGCTTTCCTCGCCCTCGACACCATAAACCTCGGCGCCCAGGGCTTTGAGTTTTTCCCGCACGTTATTGGCCAGCGCCTTGGTTTGCCGCGTCGAGTCGGCGCTGGCGATAATCATGCGATCGAACAACGCAGTCAGCTTGCTGACGTCGAGCACTGTGACGTCGCGCGCCTTGATATCTTCAAGCGCAGCTATCGTTGCCGCCACCATCCTGTCGAGCTTCATCAACCTCCTAACGTTCGTCCTGGTACAGCGTATTGGCCCGAATATAATCGAGAACGATATCGGGGAGCAAATAGCGGGCGCTTCGCCGCGCAGCGATGTGGGCACGAAGTTCGGTCGCGGAAATATCGAGTGCCGTGATGGCGACCTTGACGATGATGCCGTGCGCGCGATCGTGGATGGAACGCGCGTCCGAATTGAAACGCGCTTCAAATTCCACGGCGAGCGGCGCCGGCAATGAGCTTTGATCGAGCGTGTAACCCGGGCGCTGTGCGACAACAAGATGCGCGATCTCGAACAGCTGCCGCCAGCGATGCCAGGTCATCAGTTGCAGGAAAGCATCGGCGCCAAGTATCAGGCAAATCGGCGTTTGCGCACCGAACTCGGCCCGCAATCCGCTTAGCGTATCGACGGTGAAACACGGCTGCTCGCTAAATATTTCGCTTTGGTCGGCAACCAGCCTGGCGTTGCCATTTACGGCGGCGCAGACCATGTCGAAACGCTGCTGCGCCGAGGCCCGCGGCGCACGACGATGCGGCGGCGTGCCTGCCGCAATTACGCGCACCTGCGATAAACCGCAGCCGTCGGTGATTTCCTCCGCGAGCCGGAGATGGCCGAAATGGATGGGATCGAAAGTACCGCCAAGCACGCCGATGGCATCGACCGGCGGCGATTCGGCCAGCGCCGCCAGCGGCATTGCTTCGGCGACGACTTTCGGTGCTGGCGGCGCTGCTACCTCAATCGCCATCGACACGTCGCGATCGGCATGAACAGATTTGCGTCGAACAACGGTTTTCGTGAAATCAAAGCAGCAAGCGGCGTATATCGGAAAGCACGGAACTGACAAAAGTCGTAAACCGGGCAGCGCTCGCGCCATCGATCACGCGATGATCGTAGGATAGCGAAAGCGGCAGTATTAAGCGGGGTTGAAATTTGCCATCGACGAAAACCGGCTTCAACGATGACTTGGATAGACCGAGAATCGCGACTTCGGGCGCGTTGATGATCGGCGTGAAAGCGGTGCCGCCGATACCGCCGAGGCTTGAGATCGAAAAAGAGCCGCCTTGCATGGCGGTCGCCGGCAGCTTTTTGTCGCGCGCGGCTTTACTGACCTCGGCAAGCTCACGCGCCAGATCGAACACCCCCTTCTTGTCGACATCGCGAATCACCGGCACCAGCAAGCCATCCGGCGTATCGACGGCGACGCCGATATGAAAATAGTGCTTCAACACCAGCTTATCGCCCGCCGTATTCAGCGAGGCGTTGAAATCCGGATACTGCTTCAGGGCAACTGCCGACGCTTTCAGAAAGAACGCGAGCAAGGTCAGGCGCACACCCTGCTTTTCGGATTCCAGCGCGGCCGTTTTGCGAAACTCGTCGAGCTCGGTAATGTCGGCTTCGTCGTGCTGGGTGACATGCGGAATCGCCAACCAGTTGCGATGCAGATTGGCGCCCGACAGCTTTTTGATACGCGACAATTCACGCGTTTCGATGGGGCCGAATTTTGCGAAATCGATCGCCGGCATAGCCGGCACGCCGAACCCAGGCGCCGCGGCGGCGGAGGCAGCGAGCGAAGATTTAACATAGGCTTGAACGTCTTCCTTGAGAATGCGCTCCTTCGGTCCGCTGCCTCGAACCTTGCCGAGATCGACGCCGAGCTCGCGAGCGAAGCGGCGCACCGACGGACTCGCGTGCGCTTGCGCAAACCCCACCTCGTCGATTGACTGATCCGGCGGAGACGCCTCAGGCTGGGTTTGCTGCTGCGCTATCGCCGGTTCGACTTTGCGGCTCGAAGACCCGGCTGGCGCGTCTTTTGTATCCGGCTCGCCGGTTGCGGTCTTGACCTTTGCAGCGGCCTGCGCGCTGGCTTTTTCTTCCGTTGCCGGCGACGACGCTGCCTCGATTGTCGCAACCAGTGTGCCTTCAGAAACCTTGTCGCCAACCTTTACCTTGACTTCCGCGATGCGGCCCGCGGAAGGCGACGGCACATCCATGGTCGCCTTGTCGGACTCCAGCGTGATCAGCGAATCTTCCACCGCGATCTCGTCGCCGGGCTTGATCAGCACTTCGATAACCGGAATGTCCTTGAAATCGCCGATATCCGGCACGCGAACTTCGCTAAGCGTCGCCATAGCCGGATTTAGCGCGCGTCGCCCATCAGACGGTCAGCGGATTCGGCTTGTCGGCGTCGAGCCGGTATTTTTTTATCGCCTCGGATACGCGCGTCGCGGGAATCTCCTCCTCGTCGGCAAGCGCTTTCAACGCTGCTACGACAATGTAATGACGATCGACCTCGAAAAATTTACGAAGCTGCTCGCGCGTATCGGATCGCCCGAAGCCGTCGGTGCCGAGCACGGTGTAAGACTTCGGCACGAACGCGCGTATCTGATCGGCATAAACCTTCATGTAATCGGTCGCGGCAATCACCGGGCCCACGCGTTTGCCGAGACAACCTTCGACGTAACTGATGCGGGGTTCGCTTTCCGGATGCAGCCGATTCCAGCGCTCGCACGTCAAGCCTTCGCGCCGTAATTCATTGAAGCTGGTCGCGCTCCAGACATCGGCGTGAACGTCGAAATCGTTTTTCAACAACCCGGCTGCCGCAATCACTTCGCGCAGGATCGCGCCGCTGCCGAGCAACTGCACGCGCGCCTTCGCGTCGCTTGCGGCTTCTGAAAACAGATACAGGCCTTTCAGGATGCCCGGCTCGGCGCCCGCCGGCAGCGCCGGATGTTTGTAGTTTTCATTCATCACCGTGATGTAGTAGAAAACGTTTTCCTGCGCATCGAGCATGCGGCGCAGGCCGTCCTGAATGATCACGGCAAGCTCAAACGCAAACGTCGGATCGTACGAAATGCAATTAGGAATCGTTGCGGCCTGCAAGTGGCTGTGGCCATCCTGATGCTGCAAGCCTTCGCCATTCAAGGTCGTGCGGCCTGAAGTTCCGCCGAGCAGGAAACCGCGCGCGCGCATATCGCCGGCAGCCCATGCCAGATCGCCGATGCGTTGAAAACCGAACATCGAATAAAAGATGTAGAACGGAATCATCGCGAAATTGTGCGTGCTGTACGACGTTGCCGCCGCCATCCACGATGAGAACGCGCCGGATTCGTTGATGCCTTCCTGCAGAATCTGCCCGCTTTTTTCTTCGCGGTAATACATGAGCTGGCCTTTGTCCATCGGCTCGTACAGTTGCCCTTCGGGCGAGTAGATCGCGAGCTGGCGGAACATGCCTTCCATGCCGAACGTGCGCGCTTCGTCGGGCACGATAGGCACGACGTATTTGCCGATGTTTTTGTCGCGCACGAGCAAACTCAGGATGCGCACGAACGCCATCGTCGTCGAATTCTCGCGCTCTTCCGAGCTTTTCAAGAGCGCTTCGAATGCGGATAACGGCGGCGCCGGCAGCTTGGGCGCATTGGCGCGCCTGCTCGGCAAATAGCCGCCGAGCGCTGCGCGGCGTGCTTTCAGATATTGAATTTCCGGGCTTTCCTCGGGCGGCTTGTAGAACGGCGCCTGCGCGATCACATCATCGCCGACCGGAATGTTGAAGCGATCGCGAAACGCTTTCAGCGCGGCCTCGCCCATCTTCTTGGCCTGATGCGTGATGTTCTGCCCTTCGCCGGCCTCGCCCATGCCATAACCCTTCACGGTCTTGGCGAGAATTACGGTCGGCTGACCGACGTGGTGAGTCGCGGCGTAATACGCGGCATAAATCTTGTGCGGGTCGTGGCCGCCGCGATTCAAGCGCCAGATGTCGTCGTCGGTCATGTTGGCGACCATCGCCAGGAGTTCGGGATACTTGCCGAAAAAATGTTTGCGCACATAGGCGCCGTCGTTCGCGGCCTTGTAATTCTGGTAATCGCCGTCGACCGCTTCTTCCATGCGTTTCAGCAAGATGCCTTTTGTGTCTTTCGCCAGCAGCGGATCCCAGTACGAGCCCCAGATCAGCTTGATGACATTCCAGCCGGCGCCGCGGAAATCGCCTTCGAGCTCCTGAATGATTTTGCTGTTGCCGCGCACCGGTCCGTCGAGCCGCTGCAGGTTGCAGTTGACGACGAACACCAGGTTGTCGAGCTTCTCGCGCGCGGCGACGCCGATCGCACCCTTGGATTCGGGCTCGTCCATTTCGCCGTCGCCCATGAACGCCCACACCTTGCGCCCATCGGTTTTCAGGATGCCGCGGTGCTGCAAGTACTTCATGAAGCGCGCCTGGTAAATTGACATCAGCGGACCCAGCCCCATCGATACCGTCGGGAATTGCCAGAAATTCGGCATCAGCCACGGATGCGGGTACGAGGTCACGCCTTTGCCATCGACATCGCGGCGAAAATTCTTCAGTTGCTCTTCGCTGATGCGGCCTTCGAGAAACGCACGCGCATAAACGCCCGTGGCGGAATGGCCCTGGAAGAAAATAAGATCCCCACCATGATTTTCCGAGGGCGCTTGCCAGAAGTGATTGAAACCGACTTCGAACAGCGTGCCCATCGATGCAAAGCTCGCGATGTGGCCGCCGAGATCGCCGCCTTCCCTGTTGGCGCGGATCACCATTGCCAGTGCGTTCCAGCGCACCAGCGAACGTATCCGGTGTTCGAGCGCGTAATCGCCGGGCGCACGTTGCTCCCGCGACGGCGGGATTGTGTTGATGTACGCGGTATTGGCGCTGTACGGGATATACGCGCCTGAGCGACGCGCCTTGTCGACCAGCGTTTCGAGGAGGAAATGCGCGCGCTCCGGACCTTCGCGTTCGAGTACGGAAGCGAGCGCAGCCAGCCACTCCTGAGTTTCCTGCGGATCGGGATCGGGGTTGGGGCTGGGATTGGCTTCGGGGTCGGGGACGACGGCTGCCATGTGCGATGCTTGGGAGGATGAATCGGGAAACGATTACGATTCGATTATAGCCCCGCCGCCCGGCGTTGCCAAAGCGGGTACGAGTCGCCCTCCGGGATCAATTTGAAGCTTGTTCGCTGCTGACTTCTTCCGGTTGTCCTACATCGTCGCACGATGCTACTTACGGGTAGTCGTAAGCCCCGCGTTCGAATGGACAGTTCGGAAGTATACTTTTCACGGGCAGTAAGCCCCTCGTGAAAAGCGGCGGCGGGCAGGTTGCCCACGCGTCGTGAGGTCGTTCTTCGTTGTAATCTCTGATCAGCATCGAGCGAGTCCATC
>JACMKV010000111.1 GCA_014379915.1 Burkholderiales bacterium | reverse complement strand
TGGGAGTTTCGGCTCCCCGAACAGGATCTGTGGGCGATCGTCGCTTTCGTGAATGAGTTGCCCAAGCTCATGCCGCTGCAATACAAGGAGATCGCGCGAACGCTGCGTGAAGTCGATGCGGAAGCGGTGCCGTCGTTGCCTGACCCGACGCCCGGGCGAGGCGATGTCGAGCGCGGCAAAACAGCGATTTATCAGTATGCGTGCGTGACCTGTCATAAGATACCCGGCGTGGTCGGCGCCGACAAACCGGTCGGTCCGCCGCTAGACAAAATCGCGACCCGCGTTTTTATCGCCGGCGTCCTGCCGAACACGCCCGAGAACATGATTCGCTGGCTACGCGCGCCGCTCGCGGTTAATCCAAAAACCGCAATGCCCGATCTGCGCGTGACCGAGCGCGACGCGTGGGACATCGCGGCCTATTTGTATACGCTGAAGTGAGTGGATCGTGAACGCCGCGGCAGCGCATTTTTTGGCACGCGCGGAACCGACAGCTAACCTACAGGCATGAAACGGCTCGACACATCAATCACTAACGCCTTGCTCGTTGTCTGTTGTTGCCTACCGCTCAGCGCCTGCAGCGGCATCCAGTCTGTCTTCAATCCGCACGGTCCCAATGCCCGGCACACGGCGCAGATCGGCTGGGTGATGTTCATCGGCGGCGCGCTGATTTTTCTGGTCGTCGCCGCGTTCGCGGTCTACGCGGTCTTGCGCAAACCGGCAAAGCGCGGCTGGATTTCGCACCGCGGTTTCATCATCGGCGGCGGCATCGTATTTCCGTTGATCACGCTGACTGCGCTGCTGATTTACGATTTCCGCGCGGCGCGCGCGATCGTCGCCGGGCTTGCATCTCCGGCGCTTACGATCGAAGTCGTCGGCGAGCAGTGGTGGTGGCGCGTGCGCTACCTGGGTGGCAGCGATGTCGATGAAAGTGTCGTTGTGGATGCTGATGCTGCTGACAAAGGTATCGTTATCAGCGCCAACGAAATCCACATCCCTGCTGGCCGCAGCGTGACGTTCGCCTTGAAAAGCGCCGATGTCATTCACAGCTTCTGGGTGCCGAATCTCGCCGGCAAGCTCGACATGATTCCGGGCCGGACTACGAAGCTGCGCATGCAGGCCGATCACGCCGGCGTGTTTCGCGGCCAGTGCGCCGAATACTGCGGCGGCCCGCACGCGAAGATGGCGTTTTACGTCGTCGCGCACGAGCCGGAAGAATTCGAACGCTGGCTGGCGCACGAGCGCACGCCGGCGCAGCCGCCGGGCACGCGCTTCCTCGCCGAAGGCCAGCGTTTGTTTCTCGAGACTTCGTGCGCCGTCTGCCACCAGATACGCGGCACCGCCGCGCGCGGACAAGTTGGCCCCGACCTCACCCACGTCGGCAACCGGCTGTCGATCGGCGCCGGCATTCTGCCGAACAACACCGGCACCCTGGCCGGCTGGATCGCCTCGAGCCAGCATCTGAAGCCCGGCAACCGGATGCCGTCGTTCGACGCCTTCACCGGCGAAGAACTGCGCGCGCTGGCGGCTTATCTGGAGAGCCTGAAGTGAAAGTGCCTCTACCAGTTGGTTGCAGAAGCGCATATCGCCGCGCCTTAAAAAGGGGTGGAGGATTAAAGCTTACGACGGCAAGGGTCCACTTGCTCCTCGCCCTTTGGAAAAGGAGGAGAGCTTACGAGGGGACCAAAACGGATTCTTCCCCTTTTGAAAAAAGGGGGACCGAGGGGGATTTTCGGTATGTGCAGGAAGAAGTCTCAAATCCCCCTACCGCCCTTTTCTCTAAAGGGGGAGTGCACTCTTCCTCCGTCGCGTATCGTGTGCGCGGTCGACTCCTTCCCTTTCTTTCAAAGGGGCGAACGTCCCGTGCAAAGCTTGCTATCGGAGGTTAGAGGCAGATGACTCTGCCGAATCCCCTCCCACGTCCGCCCGGCGAATTCGAGAAACTCAAGGAAGTCTGGAAACCGCCGAGCGGCTGGCGGATCATCACGGCCGTCAACAATACCTATATCGGCCTCTTTTACGTCGGCACCGCGTTCCTGTTTTTTCTGCTCGCCGGCGTGCTTGCGCTGCTGATGCGCGCGCAGCTCGCCTTCCCCGAAAACGATCTGATCGGCCCCGACACCTACAATCAGCTATTCACCATGCACGGCACGGTGATGATGTTTCTGTTCGCGGTGCCGGTGGTCGAAGCTATGGGTGTGCTGCTGTTGCCGAACATGCTGGGCGCGCGCGATCTGCCGTTTCCGCGGCTTTCCGCCTATGCGTTCTGGGCCTACTTCGTCGGCGGCCTGGTATTTTTTTGCAGCCTGTTCTTCGGCCTCGCGCCGCGCAGCGGCTGGTTCATGTATCCGCCGCTGTCGAGCTATCAGTATTCGACCGGCGTCAACGATGATTTCTGGCTACTCGGCATCGGCTTCATCGAGATTTCGGCGATTGCCGGCGCCATCGAAATAATCGTCGGCGTGCTGCGCACACGCGCGCCGGGGATGACGCTCGACAAGCTGCCAATTTTCGCGTGGGCGATGCTGGTGTTCGCCGGCATGATCGTGTTCGCGTTCCCGGCGGTGATCCTCGCGACCACGCTTCTCGAACTCGAGCGCGCATTCCACTGGCCTTTCTTCATCGCCGAAAAAGGCGGCGATCCGCTGCTGTGGCAGCATCTGTTCTGGTTCTTCGGCCACCCCGAGGTCTACATCATTTTCCTGCCGGCCGCCGGCATGGTGTCGATGATCGTTCCGGCGATGACGGGAACGCGGCTGGTCGGCTACGAGTTCATCGTGCTGGCGCTGGTCGGTGTCGGCTTCCTGAGCTTCGGGCTGTGGGTGCATCACATGTTCGCGACCGGCATTCCGCAACTGTCGCTAAGCTTCTTCTCGGCAGCGAGCATGGCGGTCGCGAT